>JACMIM010000019.1 GCA_014381165.1 Roseiflexaceae bacterium | reverse complement strand
CTCAGACTGAAGCGGCAGAAACGCGCCGCCGCTATCGACCAGATAGATGCAGGGCAGTGCATTCTCGAGTGCGATCTCCTGAGCGCGCAGGTGCTTCTTGACCGTCAGCGGGTAGTAGGTGCCGCCCTTGACCGTGGCGTCGTTGGCGACGATCATCACGAGCTGTCCAGCCACACGCCCGATGCCGGCCACCACGCCCGCCGCTGGCACATCGTCATCATACACGCCCTGGGCGGCCAGCGGCGCGATTTCGAGAAACGGGCTGCCCACGTCGAGCAGCCGCTCGATTCGGTCGCGCACAAACAGCTTGCCGCGCGCCGCATGCTTGGCGCGGGCATCGGCGCTGCCGCCCTGGCGCTCCGCCGCAAGCGCCGCGTGTAGCGCATCCAGCGCAACCTGGAAGACGACAGCATTGGCCTGGAAATCCTCGGAGGTAGGGACAATTCGAGATTGAATAGTGGTCACTGAAAGCTCCTGACAAGATGACAAGATGACAAGATGACAAGATGACGAGATGAATTGCGGTGTCATCTCGTCATTTTGTCATCTTGTCATCTCGTCACCGGATCATCTCGTCACACGCGCGGTTCGCCGCTCGCCCCCAGGTGGCCGCAGATACCCGCCTTGATCGTCTGGCCTGGCACCTCGTGGCCGAGCAGCAGCTCCAGGTTGCGGGCGCACGCGATCAGCGCTGGCAGCCGAATATCGGTAGCGATACCCATCTCATGCAGCATATGTACCAGGTCTTCGCTACAGATGTTGCCGGGCGCGCCGGGCGCAAACGGGCAACCGCCGATCCCGCCCACGCTGGCATCGAACCGATCGACGCCGACCTCCAGCGCGGCCAGCACATTAGCCAGGCCCGCGCCGCGTGCGCTGTGCGGGTGCAACCGAATGGGCGTGCGCGGCAGCTGTTCGCGGAAGGCCAGAGCCACCTGCTGAACCATGCGTGGATGACCCATACCCGTGGTGTCGCCAAGCGTGATCTGATCGGCCCCCAGGTCGGCCAGGCGCGTGGCGACCATCAGGATGCGATCCAGTGGCACATCGCCCTCGAACGGGCAGCCGAACACGGTCGAAAGCACTGCGTCGAAGGGCTTGTCGGCGGCGCGCACCAGCGCAGCCACATCGGCGGCTTGATCAAGCGATTCGGCGATGCTCATGTGGACATTGCTCTGATTGTGGCTTTCTGAGGTCGAAAGGAACACCTGCACTGCGTCTACCCCGGCGTCCAGGGCGCGGCGTGCGCCGGTGGTGTTTGGCACAATCGCGCTGTAGGTGGCACCGGCGGCGCGCGTGATACGGGCGAAAACCTCGGCGGTGTCGGCCATCTGCGGCACATGCTGCGCCCGCACAAACGAGCCGACCTCGATCAGGCGCAGGCCGGTTGCGGAAAGGCTGTTGATCAGCGCGACCTTTTGGTCGGCGGAGAGAATCACATCCTCGTGCTGCAGGCCATCGCGTGGGCCGACCTCGCGGATGCTGACGCGGGCGGGGAGGGTCTGAGTCATTTTACGCCACCTCGTCGTGACAAGATTAGCACTTACGCCGTTGGCGGTTCCTGCCTGCGGCAGCATGGAAGATATATCTTTTTTGTTTCGTTTTTTGGCGCTTTGCGCAAAAAACCGAAACAACTATTCGTTAGTTCCTTGCTCGCCGCAGGTGAAATGAAAGCGCTTGGACAACTGCGTAACTCCTAAGATATGGTACTTCTTGCAACAAGCAAGCAAGATATGTGCCGATTCTGCGATGTGTTGGCGCTGATTCCCGGCGCTGAAGCGCCGGGCTAATTGGATGACTCTTGGCACACGGTTGCAGGCATTGATGTAACCCCTTATCGCCTTACCTACGGCCTATTGTGCGGCTGCGTGCCTGCTTCTATACTGAAGATTGGCTGCATGGCCCTGATCATTCTTGCCATTATTCCAACAAAGGGACTTGTATGCGTGTTTTGGTCGATCAGCGTTCCTATGAGGAACTGCTGGGTAAATCGTCGCAGTCGCGTGACTGTTATGTTCGCAAGCAGGAATTTCTGCACCACATGTATATCGACGGCGTCAAGTACCTGGTGGCACGCGCTGTCTACGACTGCCTCAAGAAAGCCCAGGACGCCGGCGACGACGACGCGCTGCTGCACTTGCTCTGCCACAAGGACGAGTTGGAGCAACTCGTGGCCGAGGCGCGCGCCAAGGGCATTGATCTGCGGGCCGCGCGCGTGCTGGGCGACCCGCCGCCGACCGAGGAAGAGTCGCGGCCAACCCTTTCCAATGCATTCATGCCCGCCGATCCGCAGGATATCGCCGAAACCGGCCTGAATCGCACTTTTTTGTATGAGCACACCACGCGAATTATCTATAATCGTGGCCGTGTCACCGGCGCGGAGCTGGCCGATGAGCTGAAACTGCCCTATCGGCTGGTCGACATTCTGCTGTCGGAGTTGCGCAAGCAGGAGATGGTTGATATCTCTGGCCAGCGCGGCTATGGCGATATCAATTACGAGTACACGCTGACCCCACGCGGCAGCCAGTCCGCCGCCGAAGCGATGATGAAGACCATGTACTCCGGCCCTTGCCCGGTTACGCTCGACGATTGGATCGCCTCGGTAAAAGCGCAGACCGTGCGCAATGTGGTGGTCACGCGCCGCAACATCCGCGAGGCCTTTCAGGGCCTGGTGATCGACGAGTCGATTTTGAACTGGATCGGCCCGGCAGTCAACTCGGCCTCATCGGTGATGCTGTTCGGCTACCCCGGCAATGGCAAGACCACGATCGCCGAGCGGATTACGCTACTGATGGGCGACGATATTTTCGTTCCGTATTGCGTGTACACCGATGGCGCAGTGATCAAGCTCTACGATTCGATCGTCCACGAGCCGGCCAAGCTGCCGCTGCCAGAAGATCTAGAGTACGACAAGCGCTGGGTGCGGATCAGCCGCCCGGTGGTGATTGTCGGCGGCGAGTTGACGCTGGATGCACTGGGGTTGATTTACAACAAGGACTCGCGCATCTACGAGGCACCGTTTCAGATGAAAGCCAATTGTGGCATCTTTCTGATCGACGACTTTGGCCGACAGCAGGTGCGCGTGTTCGACCTGCTCAACCGCTGGATTGTGCCACTGGAAAAGCGCTACGACTTCCTGACCACCGTGACCGGTAAGAAGATTCAGATTCCCTTTGACCAGCTGATCATGTTTTCGACTAACCTCGACCCGAACGACCTGGGCGACGACGCGCTGCTCAGGCGTATCAAGTTCAAGTTCGAGATTATCGACCCGACCGAGGAGCAGTGGCGGCAGATCTGGCAGATCATGTGCCGGGTGTTGAAAGTGCCATATGACGACCGGGCGCTGGATTACCTGCTGGCCAAGTGGTACAAGCCCGACGAGCGCCCGCTGCGCATGTGCCAGCCGCGCGATATCCTGCTCCAGGCGATCGCGATCGCCAAGTACAACATGGAAACACCCACGCTGAATGCGGATCTGCTCGACGCAGCCTGCGCGACCTATTTCACCAGCAAGGAAAAGAAGAACTTCGGCGCGAAGATACGGCTGGACTTGTGAGAAAGGGCTGAGGGCTTAAGGCTGAGGGCTGAAGTTCGAACGCGCGAAAGCGCAAAGCGGGGGTTTGGGGCGCAGCCCCAGAAAATAATCCACCTCATACCTCCGGTAGGATTGCTCCCGTTGGGAACAAACCAAGCGGCTCGAACGTTTCCCGTTCGAGCCGCTTGAATGTTTCAGCGGCCCAAATTCCCCTGGCATGGCCGACCGCTTTCTACGTCTAGGAGGATTCCATGCAGTTCCCTCGCTCGCTCGCCGGGTGCGCCCTGGCGACCATCACCTGCCTGCTGCTCGCAAGTTGCGGCGGCAGCGCAGCTGGCTCGACCAGTGCGACCCAGAAACCCCAGACCACGGGTGCCACGAATCCTGGGCGCGTAACCGCAACCCCCGGCGCAGACACGCGTGCGCCAGCTGCTACCTCGGCTCCAGCAGCCGCAGCAGTCACCGCCGCACCAGCCGCAGCAGCTACCGCCGCGCCAGCCGCAGACACAAGCGCTGGTGTCGTCGAAGCGCCGCCGGTTACGGTCAACCCGTACACCTCCACCAGCGAGGACAACCGCTCGACCTTTGCGATGGACGTGGACACGGCTTCGTACACCAGCGCGCGCAGCTACCTGGAAAATAGCCAACTGCCGCCAGCAGAGGCCGTGCGCGTGGAAGAGTTCGTCAACTACTTCCGCTACGAGTACCCCTCGCCGGATGAGTTTGCCTTTGGCGTGTCGATTGATTCGGCACCTTCGCCATTTGGCCTGGATGCGACACAACTGGTACGTATCGGCGTGCAGGGCCAGCGCGTGGATGCCAGCCAGCGCCCCAATGCGATGCTTACGTTTGTCATTGACATAAGCGGGTCGATGCAAGTGCCTGATCGGCTGCCGTTGGCGGTGGAATCGCTGCGTGTGCTGCTCGACGAGCTACGCGAGGGCGACCAGATTGGCATTGTGGCGTATGGCTCGACGGCGCGCGTGCTGCTTGAGCACACCGATGTGACGAACCGCCAGGTGATTCTGCAAGCGCTGCAAGGCCTTGGCGACGGCGGCTCGACCGATGTGGAGGGAGGGCTGCGCTTGGGCTACGAACTCGCCAACAGCGCCTACAACCCGGCTGGCATCAACCGCGTGATTCTGTGCTCTGATGGGGTGGCGAATGTCGGCCCGACCGGCCCAGATGCTATTCTCGAAACCATTCGCGCCGCCGCCCAGCAGAACATCTACCTGACCACAGTGGGCTTTGGCATGGGCGGCTATAACGACTACATGATGGAGCAGCTCGCCGACGATGGCAATGGCAACTATGCCTACGTGGACACGCTGGCGGCAGCGCGGCGCATTTTTGTCGAAAGCCTGAGCGGAACCTTGCAGGTGATCGCCAGGGATGCCAAGATACAGGTCGAGTTCGACCCCGCAGTGGTGGAAAGCTACCGGCTGCTGGGCTACGAAAACCGCGAGGTGGCCGATGTCGATTTTCGTAACAACGCGGTCGATGCCGGCGAGGTTGGTGCAGGCCATAGTGTGACTGCCTTGTATGAGTTGCGAGTCAAGCCTATCGAAGGAACGGCGTTGACGGTGCGACTACGCTACCAAAACCCGACTGGCCCCGATGTGGTCGAACTTGAGCAGGCCTATAGCACGACGCAATTTGGGCAGGATTTCGCCAGCGCTTCGCCGCGTTTGCAGCTTGCTGTTGGCGCGGCGGCATTTGCCGAGCAATTGCGCGGCAGCGTCTATGCCCGCGATCGGTCGCTCGCCGCGATTCGGCTGATCGCCGACCGGATTGCGCCGCAGCTCGCCGACGATACTGATGTTCAAGAGTTTGCGCAGTTGGTGGCACGCGCCGAAGCGTTGCGGTAGCAGAGGGAGTAGCTATGGAAGTACGACACTGTCCGCGCTGCGACACACAGATCGACGATGGCGGCCACTATTGCTCGCAGTGCGGGCGGGCGGTGGTGGCGACGGGGCAGACCAGCCCGCTTTCACCGGAGGATGGCCCGCGCACTGAGGAACGTGCCCATAGACAGCTGCCGGTTCTGTTGCTGCTGGTGATTTCAGCCATCGTGTCTGCCGTTGGGTTGCTTGGGCCGTTTGCAGGCGGTACGCAACCACCAATCCCAATGGCGACACCGGCATCTTCAGTGGTATCGAGCGCCGATCTGACGATGAACATGCAGGAGTATCCAGCCTACACTGTGTACTGGAAGCGGGAGCTTTGGGAACGGGCGGTGCAGAAGAACCGCCAAGATGTAATCTTGCTCAATCAGGGTACCTTGGTACAATTCGGTGATTGCAATCAAGGTGTGACATTTCGCTTTCCAACCGATAAGTGGGTTCAAGCGTTTGGCTTCGACTACGGCCCATCTGAACTGGGGGCACTGCGCTTCGCTCAGTATGAGGTCGTTATTCCGGCTGGGCGGCAGGGGTTTGTCGGCGTTGTGTCGGAACACGCCCCCACGAATAGCTTTGTGCTCTTGTGCGGCGAACAGGCACAGCGTGAATTAGTGATTGACAACATTGTGTCTACACAGACGGACAGCCGCTGATCTTCCCAAAGGAAATACCTCATCATTGTTTCGGGTTTTGGCGCTTTGCGCCAAAACCCGAAACAAAAAAGATACATTTTCCACGCTGCCGCAGGCAGGAACCACCAACTGCGTAAGCGGACGCGCGTTTGTAAATCATGGAGCGAGGCTATGTTGCCGCGATTGCATTCGCCGTGTGCGACAATCGGTCGGCATAGGTGGTGCCGGGAACAGCCCAGCGCCCGTTCAGGCCGCGCAGCGTGGGCGCCTCGCCCCGGTAGCGGCGCAGCGGGCGGTAGCTCAACGCGCGGGCGATCAGTTCGCGCTGCGGCGTACTGGCCTGGTCGTCGCGCATTGCGTAGGCCATGAGCCGCCCGATGTGCGCTGGGATGGCGTCGTTGTCCCAGGCTGGAAAGGCTACACCCTCGTGCCATAGTTGGGTCTGATCGTTCCAGACCCACGCGCCAGCGGCGGGCTTGGCCGGTTGCTTTTGGCCGGTCACGCCAATGCCAGCCGGGTTGCGGCGCGGCCGTTGCGACCACCACGATGAAAGGTTGCCGGTCTCGTGGATGAGCTGCGAGATCACCAACGTGCTGTCGAGGCCCACCTCGCCGCAGACGCGGTAGTAGGCTGGCACCAGCACATTGCGTAGATCGTGTTCGGTGTACTCGCCATGGGCGCGACTGCTCATAAAGCGGGCACACTGATCGACGCTGGCTTTGGGCGTGCCGAAGAGCGGACTGTCGGCGGTGTAGGTCATTGCTTGCCTCCTTTGCGCCGTTGCGCCGTTGCGCCGTTGCGCCGTTGCGCCGGCGAAGCCCCGGCGAAGCATTTGCTGCTGGCGAGATATCTAAGCTCGTTTTAGAGGAACGGTATCAGGAGCAGTTCTGTGCCATGTAGGTGGGCAAATGCTTCGCCGCTACGGGGTTGTCCCTCCAATGTTGGCAACTGCTTCGCCGCTACGGGGTTGTCCCGCAATTCGGGCAACTGCTTCGCCGCTACGGGGTTATTGGTTTACACGCCGCACCCCGATCCAATCACCTCGGTGGCTGTTGTGCCGTTGAATGCGTAGACGCTTGTGCTATCGCCTTCGTAATAGGCGCTGCTGGCGACCACTTCCATGCGCCCGTCGCCGCTCAGATCCCACACGCCCAACAGGTTGAACTCAAGCGGCGCGCCAAATTCGATCGTCGAGGTGATGACATCGGCGGCAATCACCGTGGCGAGCGCGCCGCCGTCGGGTATTACAGCCAGCAGCGAGTAGTCGCCTGGCTCGGCGGAGGGCAGCACGAAGGCTTCGCCGCTGGCGCGGTAGGTCGCCACAACGATGGTCTCCTGCGTGCCGTCGCCATCCAGATCGCCGCGCAGTGCGCGGGTTATCTGAATAGTCGGCGTGGCCAGGCCCAGCACCCGCAGTGCGCTGGTAAGCGGCCCGACCAGTGTGGCGGTGTCGGTTGGCACCTCGCTGATCGGGCGCGGCAGCACGTTCCAGTCGCCATCGAGCGCGATTCGCTGGGCGGGGTCGATCGTGCTGCCGAAATCGACAAACGATGTGAAGGTGCATGGTACCTCGCCAATTCGTGCAGCGCTGCCAGCGGTCGCAGGTTGAGCGCCGCTTTGATCAAGTAGGCGGTAGTCGCGCGCGTCGATCAGTGCAGTGATCCGCTCGGCGGGCAGCCAGCCTGCGCCATTGGCTGTGCCAAGCAGGTAGCCACGCTGCGTGTCTACAATCGGGTGCAGTTCGTAGCGCACTGCTATGCTGTCAAACAGCAGGCCCCAGGTGTTCTGGCCGATCACGCCGTCGATCTCTAGCTGATTGAGCGTTTGAAACGCGCGCACTGCTACCTCGGTGTTTGCGCCAAACACACCGTCGACCGTGCCGACCTGGCTGTAGCCAAGCTCGTTCAGGCGGGCCTGGGCCTGGCGCACATCCTCGCCCTGAAGCGCTGGGGTTTGCAACGCGAGCGTGCGCTCGAACGGCGGTGCTGGCACTGCTGGCTGCTGCGTCGCCGTAACGGTTGAAGCGGGCTGGGCATTGGCCGTTGGCGCGGGTTGCGTGGCAGCAGTCGGCGCGGGTTGCGTGGCAGCAGTCGGCGCAGGCTGGACGTTGGCAGTTGGAGCAGGCTGCGTGGCTGCGGTTGGCTGTGCTGTTGGTGCAGTTCCAGCACTCGTGGTAGCTTGCGCTGGCGCAGCAGTGGGCACGTTGGCGGGAGGTGTGGGCGTGCAAGCTGCAAGCAGCGTGACCAAGCAAAAAGCCAGACGGTAGCGGCGCATGTAGTAGTAACTCCGTTACATAGAATTGCAGTCATTATACCAACGCTGGCGCGATGGATTTTTGTGGCTGTGAAAACAGATGGGCCGCGCGAATGCAACCCGCGAATCCATGTTGAAAGCCACCCCCGCCGTGCGCATCGCACCGGCCTACGACGCTTGACGACACGGAAGCCAGCATCAAGCTGGACACGCTGCGGCGGGTATCACGCGGTGTCGGCGAGATTACCTGCGTTTCAAACGTGCGCTCCGCCGTTGAGGTACGCGCTCGTCAGTGATTGCTTGGCCGTGAGGAGCTGCGTGGGCGTGCCCTCGAACAGTACTCTACCGCCCTTGTTGCCGCCTTCGGGCCCCATGTCGATGATCCAATCGGCGTTCTTGATAATCGCAAGGTTGTGCTCGATGACAATCACCGTGTTTCCGGCATCCACCAGCCGATTGATGATGGCCAGCACATGGCCGATATCTGACATGTGCAGCCCGGTAGTTGGCTCATCCAGCACGTACACACTGGCCTTTTTGTGCAGTTCGCTGGCAAGCTTGAGGCGCTGGCATTCGCCGCCAGATAACGTACTCAGCGGCTGACCAAGGGTCAGGTAGTCTAATCCCACGTCGCTCAAGGCTCGCAATTTGCGCATGACGTCTTTCGCCACCTCGTTGGTGTCAAAAAAATCCAAGGCTTGCCGGACAGGCATGTTCAAGACATCGGCGATCGATCTGTCGTGGAAGGTGTAGGCCAGCACTTCGTCCTTGAAACGCTTGCCGCCGCATATCTCGCACGGCATTTTGACCTCGTCCATGAACGCTAGCTCGGTGTAGACGACGCCCAATCCCTGGCAATGTTCGCAAGCACCTTTCGAGTTGAAACTGAACAGCGACGGACTGACCTTGTTGACATTGGCAAACGTCTTTCGAACCTCGTCCATGATTCCGGTATAGGTGGCGGGATTCGAGCGGCTGGAAATGCCAACCGGCGACTGGTCGATCACAATCGCGCCGGGATGCTGCCGGGTAAAGGTCTGGTGGATGAGCGTGCTTTTGCCAGACCCGGCTACACCCGTCACCACGGTCAGCACGCCGGTCGGTATATCGACGCTGACGTTTTGTAGGTTATTGGCCCTGGCGTTGGTGATGGACAGTTTGCCCGTTGCCGCGCGACAACTGGATTTGATCGGCATCGATTGTTTTATATGGCGGCCTGTCAGGGTATCGGCGTTCACCAGATCCGCGAAACTGCCCTCGAAGACGATTGTCCCACCACGAGTTCCGGCGAATGGCCCGACATCGATCACATGATCGGCGGCTTTGATCACGTCGGGATCATGTTCGACCACGATCACGGTGTTGCCTTTATCACGCAGCTTTTGCAGAAGTTCGTTCAGGCGGTGTACGTCGCGCGGGTGCATGCCGATGCTGGGTTCGTCAAAGATATACAGTACATCCTCAAGGCTGCTGTTCAGGTGTTTGACCATCTTAATGCGCTGCGACTCGCCGCCTGACAGCGTATCGGTTGCTCGGTTCAGGCTAAGGTATTCCAGGCCAATACCGATCATGTGCTGGAGCCGCTCGACTAAAGAGGCGACCATTGGCGCGGCGACAGGATCGTTGATCGCCCGAATAACCTCGATCAGCTCGTCGACTTCCAGCGCCGCCAGTTGCGCAATGTTGTACCCATTGATCGTGCAACCGAGCGCCGCCTGGCTGAGTCGCGCGCCGTTACAAAGGGTACATGGCCCATACGTCATGTAGGGTTCTACTGCTTTCTGCGTGCGCTCGGACTTGGTTTTCAGGTCGCCCGTGATGTACTTCTGGCTGAACTTGTCAATAATCCCCTCGAATGTGAAGTTGACAGCTTGGTCGCCCATCTGGATTTTACCCTTACGCGGTTTGCCGTGGAGGAGCAGATGCATTTCTTCGCCCGTGTAGTCAGCCAGTTTTTTGTCCATATCGAACAAGCCTGACTCGGACTCAATACTCCATCCCCAAATCCAGCGTTTCGCGGATTCGTTGGTGACAGCATACTCCGGGAACAAGATAGCCCCGTCGTTGAGCGATTTGGATGTGTCAAGAAACTTGTCGAGATCGACACCTATGTTGCGACCAATGCCATTGCATTCCGGACACATGCCCTGTGGATCGTTGAACGAAAAGACATTGGAATGGCCCACGAACGGCTGCCCAATGCGCGAGAACAGCAACCGTAACACGGCATAGATATCGGTAATTGTGCCCACCGTCGAGTGGGATCCACCGCCGAGATGTTTCTGGTCGACGACAATCGCCATGCTCAGGTGTTCGATGGCGTCGGCATCTGGCTGGGCGTAGCGTGGCAGGAAGTTACGCACAAAGGTGCTGAAGGTCTCGTTTAATTGGCGGCGCGCTTCGGCGGCAATGGTATCAAACACGATCGAGGATTTCCCCGAGCCGGACACACCAGTAAAGATAGTGATTTTGCGCTTCGGAATGCGCAACGATACATTATTCAGGTTGTTTTCACGGGCACCGCGTATCTCGATGTATTCCTGGGGCACAATGCACTCCTTGCCTGCTCTATGCTATGGTCGGCGCACTTTCGGGGGGACGCGCATCGCGCGGGAGGAAGCGCT
>JACMIM010000179.1 GCA_014381165.1 Roseiflexaceae bacterium | reverse complement strand
GAAGCCCGCCTACGCGGGCTGAAACGATATTTAGCCCGCGTAGGCGGGCTTCGTCGTGCTAGCCCGCGGCTTCAGCCGCCGGGTCATGTCAGGTTTCCGCCTTGCGAATGATTGCTCGAATCCTGTTTGTTTTGTATACTGATGGCATATTCGTTTGGAGGGTGTCGTCATGCGCTGGAATATCGAAAGCACCGCTTGGAGTTCTTCGCGTGGCGGAGGTGTGGCCGCTGGACATAGGATAGGTGTGCCCAGCGACCGGCGAGTAGTGTAAAGCGTTTTTTGCGACGTAAACTCAGGAAGTCGTGGGCCAGCGCGGTGGCCTACGGCTTTTTTGTCATACAGGGTGCTGCCCGCTGGTCAAGGAGAACAACGGTGATCATTGCCGATATCACGAACCTCGCGCGGATTCACGGCGGGCGAACCATCTTCAGCGGGCTACATTGGTCAATTCAAGACGGTGAGAAGATTGGCTTGGTTGGCCCCAACGGCGTTGGGAAATCCACCCTGCTGCGCACGCTGGCCGGGCTGGAACAACCAGAGCAAGGCGCGCTGGTGCTCCGGCGCGGCACCCGCACGGCCTACCTGGCGCAGGAGTACCACGGCGAGCCGGGGCGGGGCGTGCTCGAAGAAGTGCTGGCCGCTCGCGCCGATCTGGCCGGCTTGGAAGCACGGCTCGCCACGACCGAGGCGCAATTAGGCGATCCGTCAGTCATCGCCGACATGCGGGCGATGGAGCGTGTGCTGGCCGAACACGAGCGGCTGCTCGAACAGCTTGAAGCCGAGGGTGCAAGCGTGATCCACAGCCGCGCCGAGCAGTTGCTGCGCGAGTTAGGGCTGGGCGAGAACCATTGGCATGCGCCGATGCACCAGCTTTCTGGTGGGCAGCGCAAAATGGTCGGCCTGGCGCGCTGCCTGTTGCAAAATCCCAATCTGCTGCTCCTGGACGAGCCAGACAACCACTTGGACATGGAGCGTAAATCGCTGCTGGAACAGGTCATCCGCATGTTCGATGGCGCAATCGTGATCATTTCGCACGATCGCTACCTGCTCGACGAAACAGTCGGCCAGATCATTGAGCTTGAGCCAGCGCCCACAAGCGGCTGTCGGCTGATCCGCTGGGAGGGCAATTATTCGTCGTATGCGACCCAGAAGGAGCTGGCCCTGCTCCGCCAGCAGCAGGATTACAAAGCCCAGCAACAGCAGATCGAGCACCTGGAGGCGGCGATCGCCCGCTTCAAGGTGTGGATGAGCGTTAGCCTCGACCCGCGTTTGAAACGGCAGATCAACAACAAAAAGCGCCTGCTCGACAGCATGGATAAGGTCGAGCGGCCAGTGCTCGAGCGGCGCAAGATGGCGCTCCAACTGCGAGCGCAACTGCGCGGCGGAGCCAAGGCGATCGAGTTGCGGAGCGTCGATAAAGCCTTTGGCGATTCTATTATTCTGATGGACGCATTGACAACCATTATGAATGGGGAACGAGTCGGTGTAGTCGGGCCAAATGGCGCGGGGAAGTCAGTTCTGCTGAAACTTATTCTCGGCGAGTACGCGGCCGATAGTGGCGAGATCTGGATTGGCCCGTCCATCCAGCTTGCCTACTATGCACAGGAGCACGAAACACTGAACCGGCAACAAACGCCGATCGAGGCGCTGCGGGCGGTGCGGCCAATGTATGAGGGCGAGGCGGTCGCCAAGCTCGGCCGCTTTCTGATACCATACGCGGCCTGTAGCCAGCCAATTGCCAAACTCAGTGGCGGCGAGAAGAGCCGGGTTCAGCTGGCCCGGCTGATGCTGATGGGCGCAAACTGCCTGCTGCTCGACGAGCCGACGAATAACCTCGACATCCCTTCAGCCGAGGTGCTGGAGGCGGCACTCGACGAGTTCGCCGGCACGATTGTGGTCGTATCGCATGATCGCTATTTCCTCGATCGGGTGGTCGATCGCATCTTGGAGGTTCGCGACGGCGAGCTGCGGGTCTACGAGGGCGGCTATAGCTATTATGCCGAGCAGCGCAGCCGCTAGTACGCTCTTCCCAGTTGGCGGTTCCTGCCTGCGGCAGCATGGAAGCTCTATCTTTTTTGTTTCGGCTTTTGGCGCAAAGTGCCAAAAACCGAAACAACTATTTGTTACTTCCGTGCCCGCCGCAGGCGAAATGAAAGCGCCTGGGCAACTGCGTAACTCCGATTTCTATTAGCTATAGAAATCCGTAAAGCCATCGCGCTCGAGCCGTTCGAGCATGCGCCGCAGCTTTTCTGCCGATTCAGGAAAGGGCGCGGCGCTCAACTGCTCTGGCTCGATTCTGGCGGCGCTGCCCCAGCGGATCTGCGGTTGGCCAAGCGTCAGTTCGAGCAGTCCAGCCAGCGCGCGCCGCAGCCGTGGTGTGTCGTCGCCGCGCAGCTTAGGCAAGATCTTCTGCTTGATCTGCTGATCCAAGGCCTGGCTGCGTGGTAGAACGCCCTCGGCCTGCTCGATGTAGCGCAGTATCTCGCCGACTGTGCGGTAGCCGAAGGGCTGGCCGGCCTGCGCTGTTAGCTCGTGCAGTTGCGTGATCGTCTGCCACACGGTCGGGTCGATCGCGCCACGGTAGCTGGCGCGGAAGGCCGGCAGATCGACATCGGTCAGCTCGATCAGGTTGGCCCGATCGAGCAGCTTGTCGGATAGCGTGTGCGTGCTTTCGTCGACATTGACCGTGCCCGTGATATGGACATTCAGCGGCAGGCGAAACGGGTTTGGCAGCAACTCGCCGCCGGTGGTCTCAGCGGTCGGGCCAGGCACGCCCAGGTCGATCAGATGCTCCTCGGTTTCCAGCGCCGACAAGATCGGCGCAAGGTAATATTCAGGCCGGGCCAGGTTCAGCTCATCAAGGCAGACATAGTAGGGTGTGGATGGGTCGGCGGCGGCGCGCTGAAGCAGGCGTAGAAATGGTGTCGTATGGAACTTGCCGGAAAGCGCATTATAGTAGCCCAGCAGGTCACGGGCGTTATGCCAATCGGGCTGCACCGCGACGATCAGATAGAACGGGTTATCCTGCCCTGGCGTAAGGTTGGCAGCGTGAATAGCATCGGCATACAGCCTGGTCAGCCGGGTCTTGCCGGTGCCAGAGATGCCCGGCAGGATGACCAGCGGCTTGGTTTGCAGGGCCACATGATACGCGCGGATAGTTGCATCGGCCAGCGCAAAGCCGCGCGCGCGAATGCGCTCGACAATCTGCTCGATCGGCGGAAAGACACCCTGGGCGTAGGTGGCACGGCCATCGCGCAGCACCTGCGCGCCGGTTGGCTCAAGCGCCTCGACCTGTTCCATAACCGCTTCATTGAGCTGAAACAGCGCCAACACATCCGTGATCAACTGGGCCGCAAAACCGGGCTGGCCGATCTGCGGGTCATCCCACGAGTAGGCGAAGCCGGCCAGCAGCGGCGAACTGCTGCGGGTGGAGAAATACCGATCGAGCCAGGTATCGGTGTTAGGTGCTGCGTGTTCCGTTGTTGGTTCTCTGGTCTCTGGTCTCTGTTCTTCGTTCTTTGTTCTTTGTTCTGCGGTTCTGCGGTTCTGCGGTTCTCGGTTCTCTGTTCTCGGTTCTCTGTTCTCGGTTCTTTGTTCTCGGTTCTTTGTTCTTTGTTCTCTGTTCTCTGTTCTTGGCCGATCGTCCAGAAAGCGCACATCATTCACGCGCTCGACCAGCGGCAGCCACGATGCGCGGCTAGCCTCCCAAACCCGCGCCAAATCCTTGCGGCGGCTGCGGGCCACCTGGAACGTGACCAAGATAGCGCGGTCGGCGGCGCTAACGGCCACGTACACGCCGGCCCCGCGCGGCGGGCGGTCGAGCGCGAAGTGATACTCGTCGATCGGCGCGCGTGGGGCCGTGCCCCGGTTGACATAGCGCAGGTTCTTAAATGTGGTTTCGTAGAGCGGCCAGGCCCGTGGAAAGCGGCGTAGCCCCTCGGCGCGCAGCTGCTCGGCCAGTGCGGCCAGCGGGGGGTGCAGCTGTTCCTGCACAGCGGCCCAGCGCTCGGCCACACCCGGCGCACGCATAGCCGCCAACATGGCAGGAGTAAAGCCCGCAAAGGGCGGTGCCGGCTGTTGGTCGGCTGGTTTCGCCATAATGTTGCTTGAAGCCGGCACCAAAGCAGCCGATGCGGAAGCGCCAGGCTGGTACATGCCGACATGCACTATGTCAATCTGGATAACTAATCAAGCCTACGGGCCAGTATAGCATAGCTGTAACTACTCAGGGGATGCCGCATTTGCGGGGGGTTGGGGGACTGCGGCCCCCAAAGATTTCTTGCTTGGCGGGGCTTCGCCTCGCCAAGCCACCCCCTGAGTCATTACGCATAGCTTATCCACAAATTGTGGAAAATGTGAACAAATGTTTCAAACCGTGTACACGGAAGCCGCACATGTGGTATAATACAACCGTTGTATAGGAGCGCAGATTGAGCATCGCAAAGCCTCAAACCACATCACCATCGCTGATCGATATCATCAACCAGGGCTTCGCGGCGGTCAACCGCCGCATCTGGGTGATCGCCGCGCCGGTGCTGCTGAACCTCGTCATCTGGTATGGCGCGCAGGTTTCGATTCGTCCGTTGGTCGACAGTTTTGTTAGCCTGATGCAGCAGCAAGCCGCCGTGATCGAGAATGCTGGCTCGCCGGAGCAGATCGCCCTTTGGCGACAGCTTGGTACCTACAACGTGCTGCCAGGCTTGGACGCGCTCAAGCTTGTGCCGCACCTAGTACCCTATGAGATTGTTGCCCCAAGCGAGGCCGGGCTTGCGCTTCCAGCTCAGGTGCAGGCACCACTCGATCCAGGCCGGGCGCTGCTTGAGGTGAGCAATCTAGGGTTAGCGCTCGGCCTGTATGCTGCGCTCAACCTGCTGCTGATCCCGCTTGGCGCGGTGTTCTTCACCATGCTTGCTGGGGCAGTGCGCGCCGAGAGTGCCGGACAGTCCACGTTTCTTGTGCGCTCCGGGCGTGCGATCGTTTCCTTTCTGGGTTATGCGGCGCTGCTGTTGGCGGCGCTGCTGATCATTGGCTTGCCGTTGGCGATCGTCGGCGGCCTGCTGGTTCTGGTCAGCCCGGCACTCGGCACATTCGTGGCCCTGCTGGTGCTAACGGCAAGCTTCTGGCTCACCATCTACCTGGGCTTTACACCCGAGGCGATTGTGCTAGGCGGGCTTAACCCGTTTCAAGCTATCCGCGCGAGCTTTGGGCTGGTGCGGCGTAATTTCTGGAGCACGCTGCTGCTGCTGGTCGTCTCGGTGCTGATCACAATCGGCCTGGGCATGCTGTGGAATGTGCTGGTTGAAAGCGCGCTTGGCCTGCCAGCCGCGATCATCGGCAGCGCCTATATCGGCAGCGGCCTGATCGCGGCGCGCATGGTCTTTTATCAGGTGCGAATAGGGAACAGTGGGTCTAGGGTCGCAGGCAACAAGCTGCCACAGCGATAAGCCGTGATCCTGAACCTGTACAATTAAGGAAGAGCAGACAATGACGACAGAAACAAGACCAGTGGCCGCGCCGATCGCCTATGACGAGAGCCAGATTCAGGTGCTCGAAGGCATGGAGGCAGTGCGTAAGCGCCCTGGTATGTATATCGGCCCGACCGACATCAACGGCCTGCACACCATGGTGCGCGAGGTTGTCGATAACTCGGTGGACGAGGTGATGGCAGGCCGCGCTACCACCGTCGAGGTGTTCATCCATACCGATGGCTCGGTGAGTGTGTCGGACGATGGCCTGGGCATCCCGACCGGCGTTCACCCCAAGATGGGCGTTTCGACGCTGCAAGTCGTGATGACGATTCTGCACGCCGGTGGCAAGTTCGACAACGCCGGTTACAAGGTCTCATCGGGCCTGCATGGCGTGGGCGTGTCGGCGGTGAATGCGCTTTCGTCCTACATGCGGGTCGATGTCCACAACGGGCGCGATAACAAGCACTATTTTCAGGAATACAGTGCTGGTGCGCCCAAAGACAAGGTCAAGATGATCGGGCCGACCGAGCGGCGCGGCACTGTCACCAAGTTCCTGCCCGATACGACGATCATCCAGACGCTGGACTACCATTTCAAGACGTTGGCCCAGCGCTTCCGCGAGATGGCGTACCTCAATAAGGGCCTGCGCTTTCGCTTTGTCGACGAGCGCGATGGCAATGAGGTCAACTTCTATTTCGAAGGCGGTATCAGCTCGTATGTGCGCCACCTGAACAAAGACAAGAGTGTGTTGCACAAGCTGCCATTCTATGTCGACCGCACCGCGGACGATGTCGCAGTCGAGGTGGCCTTGCAGTACACCGAAGCCTTCGACACCGATTCAGTCTACTCGTTCGCCAACGGCATCAATAACACCGACGGCGGCGCACACGTTTCGGGCTTCCGCACCGCGCTGACCCGCGTGATCAACAGCTACGCCCGCTCCAAGAATCTGCTCAAGGAGAACGAGGCCAACCTGACTGGCGACGATGTGCGAGAGGGCCTGACTGCTGTGATTAGTGTCAAGCTGAAAGACCCGCAGTTCAGCTCGCAGACCAAGGAAAAGCTGGTCAGCCCGATCGCCTCCGG
>JACMIM010000178.1 GCA_014381165.1 Roseiflexaceae bacterium | reverse complement strand
CCGATCAAGCCGCTACTACCGGTTATGAGAACTTTTTTAGGTTTCATATTGTGTACCTAAGCTGCTTTCTTAGCTGACCAGGCCATGCTTACGTAGCTCTTGGTCGACTTGTTGGAATTGGTCGGTTTTAGTTGTGGTACTTGACCAATCAATAATTTCTTGCAGCGTTTCTTGCCAGGTTGCAACTGGTTGAAAGCCTAGCATATCACGGCTATGCGTCAGATCGGCGGTGCAATGCCGGATATCGCCTTTGCGGAACTGACCTGTCATATTCGGTTCGAGGTCTTCGCGACCGACTAACTTGGCAAGCGTTATGGCGATCTCGGCAACAGGACGGGCAATGCCGGTACCAATATTGAACACGCCACCGTTGCTGAGCGGGCTATTGATTGCCAGCGCTGTGGCACGAACGACATCGTGAACCGACACGAAATCGCGTGACTGGCGGCCGTCCTCATAAACAACTGGGCGCTGCCCATTCAGCAGGCGGCTTAGAAAGATTGCCAGTACACCCGTGTAAGGGTTACTGAGCGATTGGCGTGGGCCGTATACATTGAACAGGCGTAGGCAGGTGGTAGGAAAGTCGTACAATTCGCCGAGACTCAGTGCTAATTCTTCCTGGTAGCGCTTTGAAAGCGCATACACATTTTGCGCCAGCAGCGCCGAGGACTCTGGTGTAGGCTGCGGCTCCAGCGCCTCCCCGGTCGCTGAATCGACAACATCCCATCCCCAACGCTGTATGTCCTCCTGCGTACGCGCCTGAACTCGCAGAAGTTTGCCATCGCTCGGGCGGCGGTATACTCCCTCACCATAGCCGGTCATCGACGTAAACACAATCAGCTTCTTCAGCGGTTGCTTGCGCTCGATCAGTGCTTCTAGCAGAGCAGCGGCCCCGCCGACATTGGTATCAACATAGTGCTGCACTTTATACAGTGATTGGCCGACGCCTACTGCAGCTGCGGCGTGGATGACCACATCTACGCCATCGAGCGCCGGTATCAACGCCTGCGTATCCCGAACAGTGCCTTCGATAAATTCGGCATCAGGCGAAAGATACGTTGGGCGACCGGTGGGATGCACTTGTGAATCCAGGTTGTCGAACACGCGCACCTGGTGGCCGGCTGCAACAAAGTGATCGGTCAGGAAAGAGCCGATAAAACCAGCGCCACCAGTAATGAGAACACGATTCGACATACATTACCTGTACTTCAATCACCAACCAACGCCCACAAGAAGCACCTACATCACATCAGCAAAGGCCTTCTTGGTCTTCATGAACCAGGTGTAGCCAAGAATCATCAGGAGCACACATACAGCGAGAACGATGTAGAAGAATGGCCAGTTGGGCTGTTGTCCCCAAAGGACGACGCGCCGTACATCGTCAATGACTGAGGTCAGTGGATTTGCTTGGATAAAGCCGCGAACAGATAAAGGAACGGCATCGAGAATATAGAAGATAGGGGTTATGAAAAAAAGCGTCTGCACAACAAGCGTAGTAACGTAGCTAATGTCACGAAAAAAAACCCCTAAGCTAGCTAAAAACCAGCCCAGTCCAAGTCCAAGGCATATCAGCGGAAGCAGCACAATTGGTAGCAATAATAGTGTCCAATAGAAAATTCCGTTGGTTAGTAAATGAGCAATGAGCAAAATGATAAAGCTAATCGAGCCGTGAAACAGCGCGGCACCAAGGGTGCTTACGGGAAGAATCTCCAAGGGAAAGACGACTTTTTTGACGTAGTTTGGTACACCGATAATTAGTGTTGGCGCGCGGTTAACGCACTCACTAAATATATTGAATGCAGTTAAGCCACAAAATATGACGACGGCAAACTCGCCAAGGCTTCCCGTACGAGCTTCTGGAAGCCGAGCTTGAAATATAATGCCGAACACAAAGGTGTAAATAAGCAGCATAATCAGCGGATTTATAAAGGACCAAAACAATCCTAAGAAGGAACCTCGATACCTTCCTTCAATATCGCGCTTAGTGAATTGCCGGATGAGATCGCGGTGCTGCCAGAGGTTGCGCATCATTGCGACGGGGTTGAGATAGTGCCACACGCTCTCCGAGCGCGATGTAATCAGCGTCGCCATGGCTGTCCAGTGTCCTAACGCAGCGCCTCGTGGCGACATGCGTGTGTGTGTTCGTTCGGCCCTTGCGATGAGGCATCATACCACATTTCGCAATTAGCGCAAGGCGCGAATCGAGGGTCAGGCGTTAGTGATTAGGGTCAGAAGGTAGAAGGAGGCATCACAATGCGATGCAGCGGAACGTTTACGCCTCGGCCTGGTTGCCCTTGCGTTTGCCCACCCGTTCCGCCCGCTCGGGGCGCAGCTGCCGCACGGTTAGCGCCAGCAGCAGCGCGCTCGATAGCAGCGCGGTGGCCACGAACATCAGCCAGGGGCTGAGTACCTGGATGCTGCTGCCGTCCGTGAGCATGGCCGTGACGAGCAGTGGCCCTTCGCCGCTTTGCAGCGAAGCTTCGGTCAGGCCGAGTGCAACAAATGGGTGGAAGCTGAGGAACAGCCGACTGAGGACAGCGGTTACAGGCGAACCCATCCACATCTCCATGGCAAAGCCCGATGGGATGCTGCCGATCAGCGCCAGAAACGGGATACCTAGCAGAATCAGGGCGACTGTGCCGATCGCCAGGCCGTTTGCGCCCAACGTGCTGCGCATCACGCCCGACCAGAACAGGCCGACCGAAGCATACAGTACGGCGGTGGCCACCAGGCCGGCTAGGGCGATCGCGATTTCGGTGAAACTGACGCCGCCAAACAGCAGCGCGATGCTCATCAGCGGCACTACTGCGGCGATGATGAGCAGTGCGAAAGCCAGTGCCGAGCCGAGTTTGCCGAGCACGATCTGCCAGGGCGAGAGCTGCGAGGCGATCAGCAGGTCGAACGATTGCCGTTCGCGTTCGCCAGCCAGCGCGCCCGCCGTCAGCGAGGGTGTGATGATCGAGACGCCCACTAACGCGGCGAAGGCGATCATCAGAAACAGGGCCTGGCCGATCTGGCGGCCCGCGTTGAGATCGTTGCCGCTCTGGCTGGCGAGCACCGCGTAGAACAGCAGCGTCGCGCCGCCCAGGAGGGCCAGGAAGATTGTCAGCAGCACGAATGAGCGCACGCCCCGCATACGGCCACGTAGCTCTTTGACCAGAACAGGGTTTAACTCTCCCACTGCGCTGCTCCCGTTTGTGACAAGATGATCGGGTGACAAGATGACCGGGTGACAAGATGACCGGGTGACGAACAAATCTAGCGTGTCCTTCGATTATCTTGTCATCTTGTCACCTTGTCACCTTGTCATCTTGTCATTGAACAAGGCCCCGCGTCACCTGCATGAAGATGTCTTCCAGGTCGCTCTGCTGCTCAGCGAAACGGGTGATCACAACGCCCGCGCTCACGAGGCTGGCCAGCAGTTCCGCTTGGGCGCGCTCGTCGCCAGTGTGATCCACTAACAGGACAGTGAAGGGCGAGCGCTGGGTAGATGGCGCAACTGCGCTCGAGAGTTCGCTACCTGGGTTTTGGGCGTCCCCGGCGCTGAAGCGCCGGGCTATTGGGTTCTGCGATTCCTGGTTCTGGGGTTCTGCGGTTCCCGATTCCTGATTCTGCGATTCCTGGTTCTGGGGTTCTGCGGTTCCCGATTCCTGGTTCTGCGATTCCT
>JACMIM010000177.1 GCA_014381165.1 Roseiflexaceae bacterium | reverse complement strand
GGCTGGAGGTTGCAGCGCACACGCTGAGATGATCACGGCATGTTTGTATCTAATCCCTAGAGCCTAATCCCTAGACCCTAGACCCTAGACCCTAGACCCTAGACCATGATCCCTACGGAGTTCCTATGCTTTCACGAGTTGCTGATAGCTTATACTGGATGAGCCGCTATGTTGAGCGGGCCGAGCATACCGCGCGCCTGATCGACGTGAACCTGGTCTTGATGCTCGACCAATCGCCGGAGTTTGCGCTGCAACGCTGGGAGCGCCTGACCGACAGCCTGCTGCTTGAACCGCCCGAAGCAGATCACGACATCACCCAGTTCGCCCATCAGCTGACCTTCGACCGCGACCATCACGGCTCGATTATGGCCTGCCTGACCGGAGCGCGCGACAATGCTCGCCAGGTGCGCGAGCAGCTTTCGAGCGAGCTGTGGGAGCAGGTCAATCGGATGTATCTTGCGATCACGCACGCGCGAAGCCAGCAGCTTTGGCAGCAGGAATCGCACGCGCTGCTGCGCCAGGTGATCGATGGGCTGCATCTGTTTCACGGCATCGCTGAATCGACCATGAGCCAGGGCGAGGGCTGGCAGTGGCTACAGCTTGGCCGTTTTCTGGAGCGCACTAGCGCCACCTGCCTGCTGCTCGAAACTTACTTTAGCGCCTACCTGCGTTCGCAGGAGCAGGAGGAAAGCGTCCGCGAGTATCTCGATTGGGTTGGCCTGCTCAAATCCTGCACGGCCTTCGAGGCCTATTGCCAGGTGTATACCGCCGATCTTCAGCCGGCGCGGGTCGCCGAGTTTCTGCTGCTGAGTGCCGATTTCCCACGCTCGGTGCGCTTTTCTGGCATGGCCGTCCAACGCTCACTTCAGAAGATCGCGCAATCCACCCGCGTGCGCAAGAATACAACCGTCAGTCGGCTGGCTGGGCGGTTGGCGACCTCACTCGATTACGCGGCGATCAAAGAGATTATGGCCGAGGGCATGCTCGAGTATCTGCGCGATATCCGCGAGCAGTGCGGCCACGTTCACAATGCCATCCAGCGCACCTATATCGCCCCACCTCTGGAATCGCTCCTGGAGCTATGATCATGGACTATACGATTCGGCATATCACCAAATTTCGCTACAGCGCGCCAGTTTCTGAAAGCGTGATGGAGGTGCGTATGCAGCCGCGCCGCGAGGGGCCGCAGCAGTGCCTGTCGTTTGAACTGCTGACGAACCCATCCGCGCGCGTCACATCGACGACCGACTACCTGGGCAATATCGTTCACCACTTCGACCTGCCGCGCCGCCACAGCGAGCTGGTGATCACTGCGCAGTCGCAGGTTTCGGTTGGCGAGCCAGCCCGCCTGCCGGCCATGTTGCCCGCCCACGCCTGGGTTGAACTGGACGCGCTGGCTGCCGACGGCGATTATACCGACACACTGGTGCCAAGCACCTTCGCGCAACCAACCGCCCTGCTACGAGAACTGGCCCGCGAATTGCATGTAGCGCGGCGAGATGATCCGCTGACGCTGCTGCGGCAGATTAGTATGCGGCTCCACAGTACACTGGCCTACGCCCCACAAAGTACGCGCGCCGATTCGCCGATCGACCTGGCGCTGGAGCTGCGCCAGGGCGTGTGCCAGGATTACGCCCATATCATGATCGCGCTGCTGCGGCTGATCGACGTTCCGGCGCGCTATGTCAGCGGCTATCTGTTCAAGGGCGGCAGCAGCCAAATCACCGGCGCGGATGCAACGCACGCCTGGGTCGAGGCGCTGATACCAGGCTACGGATGGGTGGGCATGGATCCGACTAATAACACGCTGGTGTCGAACCGGCATATCCGGGTGGCGGTCGGGCGCGATTACAATGATGTCCCGCCCACGCGCGGCGTGTTCAAAGGCTCTGCCGAGACCGAGCTTGGTGTGGCAGTTGGCGTGGTGCCCGCCGACGCGCGCGGCGCGGCGCTGCCCACCGCCGACGATGTTATCGTGATGAAAACGCTTTCGCCGCCTACGCAGGCCGGCGAGCAGCCTGAGCAGCAGTGAAAAGTAGGATTTCATGACACTTACCGCGCTTCCAACAACCATGTTCACCAGCATTTCAGCGCCGATTCCGCTCCAGATCGGCTGTGAGGTCGTCTATAACGCCGAATACCCCACGCCACTCGTGTTGCTGGTGCAGCCACGCCTCGACGCGCCGGTCGGCTGGATTCACGAGCGGCGCACGCTTACGCCGAATGTGCCAGTCAGCGAATTCTTTGACAGCTATGGCAACCGTTGCTGGCGGCTGGTCGTGCCGCCCGGTCGGCTGGAGATGTCCTACCACGCGGTGGTTTCTGTGTCCCCGGAGGCCGACCCAGTGCTGCCCGACACGCCCAAGACACCAGTGGCCGAGCTGCCATCCGAGGTGCTGATGTACACGCTGCCCAGCCGCTACTGCCCGACCGACCTGCTGATCAGCGACGCCTGGCAGCTGTTCGGCCATGTGGAAGGCGGCTGGGCGCAGGTGCAGGCTGTTTGCGACTGGATGCACGCCAATATTGTCTATGGCAAGGGATCGAACGTCCACACCGCCAGCGACGAGATTCTGCGGGCTAGGCGCGGGGTCTGCCGCGATTTCGCACATTTAGCCGTGACCTTTTGCCGAGCGCTCAACATTCCAGCCCGCTATGTTTGTGGCTACCTGCCCGAAATCGGGGTCGAGCCGGATCCCACGCCAATGGATTTTCACGCATGGTTCGAGGCCTACCTCGACGGAGCCTGGCGCACGTTTGATGCGCGCCACAACCGCCCACGAATCGGCCGCGTGATAATCGGCTACGGGCGCGACGCGGTCGATCTGGCCTGGGCCACGGCGTATGGCAGCGCCCGGCTCGAGCGAATAAGCGTGATTAGCGAACCGGCCCGGCTTGAAAGGAGCGACCGCTGAGTACACTGCCGTCGCCCCATAGTGTGACGTGGGCGGACGCCGATGTCCCAAGTATCGATCATCGCGGCCTTGATTGGACGCAGGTGCGGCGCACGCGCTATGTGTGCCAGCAGCGCTTTTGGTACCAGTACGATGGGCCAGTGCGCGATCTGCGCCAGCAGTTGCTGGTGGTGCCGCCGTTGCGCTATATCGACCAGCGCCGCTTGACGTTGACCACCGATGCGCGGCCTAGCCCGGTGGTCGAGCTATGGGAGCTTGATCGCTTTGGTAACATCGGGCTGACCTTTGAGATCGAGCAGGTCGAGCGCGACGCCGTGTTCGACATTTCCTTTGAGGTCGAGCGCGCC
>JACMIM010000176.1 GCA_014381165.1 Roseiflexaceae bacterium | reverse complement strand
GTAGCACCTTGCCACGTCGTAGCAACATAGGTATCACCCCATCGGCCGGTAATCGCCGATAGCGCCGGCTCGGGTATCGCGCCGAGTGCCGAGCCGTCTGGGCTGGCAAACGCCACAACATAGCGCGGTGTGGCCGGCTGCACTTGTGCTACCTGCTGGATTGGAGCGGCGATCGGGATAGCGGCCTCACGTTGTATCACGATCACCGGAAGCGCTGGCGTCGGGGCTGGTGCCACTGCTGGCGCGCTGGCAATCCGACCAGCCAGGCCAGCTATTCCAAGAAGGCAGAACACGACCACGGCGATCATGACCGGCAGTGGCAGCCCATCCAGCCGGGGGCGCGGCAGTGCTGGCATGGTCAGATGGTTGGTTGTTTTTGTTTGCTGCATTACTTCACCCCTTGCATCGCATCTTGTAGAATTGCCTCAATCGCCGCGCGGGCTTTCTTGTATTTTTCACCAGCTATCGGGCCGTGCAACTCGCGTATGATATCGCCGATACTCTTTCCGCCTTTGAACAGTGCAATAATGCGGGCGGTTTCAGCACTGGGCGGATTGCCGCTTCCAGTCGAGCTATTTCCGCTGTCGGCGGGCGCTGTCATTCCGTTGTCATTCCGCTGTCGCGGCTGGGCCATCGCGGCGAATCCGAAGCCGGTTTGAAGCGGGTTTGACAGCGGTTCGGTTGGCGCAATCTGTGGCGACCCGGCCACGCCCAGCAGCTGGTACAGGCTGGCATTACTCACCAGCGGCACACGCACCAGCCTGGCCGGCGCGGTCGCTTTGGAGCGAAGCAACACAATCCCTTTGCCGAGCGGGCCATCGTCTATGGTGCGCTCGGGCATGTCGAGCATGGCCGCTGCACTCTTGCGATCACCGCCGACATAGAACGCCGTGCGGTATTGGTCACGTAGGGTCGAGCTGCCACCGACTTCTTTAATGAGCATGGATTGTGACGCGCCCACGGTCAAGAGCGCTACTTTGCGACCCTCGCGCAGCAACTTGCCCAGCCGCGCGGGCGCGTCTTTCACCAGGTCACAGATCACCGGCAGTTCATCGAAGGCAAAGAACAGCGGCGGGCCGACTGGCTTATTATCGCGGCGCAATTCCAGCCGCCGGCCCAGCTCGTCAAGCATAAAGCTCAACTCCTGGTCAATCGCAGCCGCAGATACCGCCGGCGCGTGAATGAGCCGATCTGCTATCGGTCGCCAGTCGTCGCCGTTCTCAGGGTCAATCGGTGCAAAGTGGGGATCTGCCAAGATGACAGAAGCCCCAATCTTTTGCAGTTGCGGCAGAATGAGCCGCAATAGATTCGACTTGCCGCCGCCGGTCGAGCCCAGCAGTGCAACATGACATAGGTCGGTAACAGATACGGTGATCTGCCCGAGCTCATCCACGCCCAGCAGGATATGATCGAGCGTCGGGGTGTGCGCTATTGCCGAGAGGTCGAGCGCGCCCGGTAGCGCGGCGCTCGCAGGCTCAGGCAAGGCCAGCGGCTCGGGTGCGGTGATCTGGTGGGCATCGTGATAGGTAAAGCTTGTGGCCAGTGGCGCAACCTGCTTCGTCGCGCGCATCATTGCGATCTGCTTATCGGCGAACACACTTTCGCGCATGCCATAGCGCCGCCACCAGATCGAGAGCCCAGCCACACCATAGCCGACGCCCAGCGATACGGGCGCGGCGAATAGGACAAAGCGCAGCACATCAGCGGCCAGCGGATACGCGGTGCTGAAGCTGAGCCACTCGCGCCAGAATATGAAGATTAGCCCGCCGATAATCAGCAGGCCGACCAGCACCGCGCCGGCGGCGAGTCCAATGGGTATCTTTGCGCGGGGTTGTGCGGGGTTGTGTCTCATTGTATTCCCTTCCTAATGCTATAATGCATTGCCTTGGAGTTGAGACCAGGGCCGTGCCGGGGGCTGTTTCCGCAGCTGCCCGGCTTAGTTCGTTCTGTTCGTCGGGTACATCTCTGCGAATACGACACAGATCCAGCAGCACCAGCGCTCCGACGCTTGGAGCCTGAATCCGCACGTTTGGCAGCAACCGCGCGGTGGGAGCTTCTCAGGTATAATCATTCTGCTAACCTCCTAGCCAGGTTGGCCACGCCCCAGGCCGGCTGTTATCCGGCGCTGGGGCTTACTTTGCCTCGACTCTCACGAACAGATCGCCCGGCTGCACGCCCAGCGCCTCGCACATCTTGTCGAGCACGTCAAGGTCAAGCCGCTTCGATACGCCCGTGTACAGGCCATGCGCCGTTCCATAGCTCACCTTGGCTTTGCGCGCCAGCTGCTGCACATTAAGATCGCGCTGGCGCGCCAGATCGCCGATCTTGTTTACTATCATCATGGTCAACTCCCGTGCTATGGTGAATTACTAGCCCTAGTCTACCATACAAAACTGGTGTAGTCAACTAGCGGATTAGGGCTTGACATTCGCTCTTTTGGGTGTATACTATGTATGTAGTCAATTAGTTAGCTAGAACGTGATAACAGCACTTCTAGCGCATCACAGAAAGGGCTAGGCAATGCTAAACCTGAACACCCAAACCCTCGCAGCGGTCGCTGAGCAGGCATGCCGCGATGCGGCCGAGCACGGGCGCTGGCTGGTCGCAATCGGCCGGGCGCTGGTGGAGCTGGAAACAAACCCTTGGATTGAACGCGGCGAGCTGCACGGCCTGATCATTGGCAGCCCGAGCGGAAACCTGTATTCGGCGAATGGTACATGCCAGTGCCGCGCGTATGCGTTTAAGCTTCCGTGCTGGCACCGCGCCGCAAGTCGTTTGGTGCGCTTGCACGATGAGCGCGAAGCCGCCGCCGCTGCGCTGGCCGACCATGTGATCGACGTGGTCGACCAAAGCCGCATCGCCCGCAAGATCGCCGCCGCGCGAATCGCCGCCCAGTTCAATGCTGAGCTGTTCGCATGACAGGCACCGAAGCGGCGGCTATGCTGGGCATCAGTCGCCGCACGCTCTATCGGTGGGCAGACGAAGGCAGATTACATCCCTGGGAATGGACGCCAGCACAGATCGAAGCCAAGAAAGCGCAGCTGGTCAAGCGCCCACGCGGCCCGCAACGGGATCCGCGTTCACTCCGCTACACCGTCGGCCGACATCGGTTTGAGACGTGACCACGGGCGTTGTATCGTGCAACGCCAGCAACCTATAAGGAGAACCACACCATGACACAGCTTACTGAAGCCGAACAGATCGCGCTGGCCCAGGAGGCCGATCGCCTGCTGGACGACGAGCAGCCCAGCCCGCCGGCAATCGTCGCTATCCTCGAAGCGGTCGAGCAGCGCTATACCGCGCCGATCGATTAGGGAAGGAACACACCGCGCGGCTCGGGCTGTCTGGGCCGCGCAATCGAGCATAGGGAGGATTGAACATGTCAGGGCCAGATCTCGACCTAACAGGGTTTGAATGGGACGTGCGCAAACGCACCGCTGAGGCGATTCTACGCGGTGACACTCCCGAGCCGCGCGATCTTGAATGGTTGGCCGAAGGATACTTGAAGTTGGTCGAACTTGCCAACGAAGCCGAAGATACGATTGCCACCCTGGAACGTGATCTTGAAGATGAGCGCTACCCTGAAGGATTACTCAACTACACCGTCGGTGGAAAGGAACCCGATCAGATTATTCACGTTCCGATCACACGAGAGATGTACGACTGGCTCCTAGAAGAAAGCAATCAATCAAAGGCACTCGACAATGCCAGCGAAGAGGTATCGGTTGCAGTCGCTGCATTCGTCGAGCTAAACCAACGGCGGGCACTGCACAACCTGAGCAAGCTAGGTACTGCCCCATCGGCCTAGTCTCCACACCGCGCGCCGCTTCCCAGCTCGGGGGGCGGCGCTTCTCTTTGCCCAAAAGATTACTTGTGGAAATTGCACTTCTCATAAGTAATATCGGATCTAGGTTCGGGCGAATTGATAGCTTTGCGGTATAGGTCGCAGAAACACCGCATTACGGCATGCTCGCTTGCATCACTGCCCAGCTCTGCTGAATCGCGGCCGGCGAATTGTTCGTATACACGGCCATGGTATTCTGTGGCCCGTAGTTGTTCGTTGTGCTGGCCTGCCAGCTCTGCTGGGCTGGTGTCATCGCTGGGCTGCTGTAGATCGGCCCAGGCGCGCTGGTCGCCTGCTGCAGCTGGCCGAGCAGGCTGTAGAGCTCGGCAACAATGGCGTTCTCTGTAATGGCGGGCAGCTTACTACGCAGGTCGTCACCCGAGAAGAGCGCCGCGATCTGGGCGGCGATGTCCTCTTGGGGCGCGACCTGGCCGGCGCGCTGGGCATTGAACGCGGCGATCTCAGCGGTCTGAGCTTTGTTAATCAGGTTCATCTGCTGCGTGATGCGGTCGCGATCGTCCTGGCTAGTCGCCTCGGCCAAATCCTGCTGCAGCTGGGCGAACTCTAAGATCTGGTCGCTGCGCATCTTGAAGTATTTCGCGCCCTCGGCCGGATCGGCGAAGGCTTGCGCCTCGGCCTGCACTTGCTTCAGCGCGCCTTCGGTATATTGGCGATAGCCCTCGGGAATGTCTTTGAACTTATCAAGGTTCTTCGCGATCTGCCGGTCGATTGACGCGGTCGCGCCGAAGCCGTCGGCGATGGCGTCGTTGATCTGCTCAGCTATCTTTTGGATATCGGACTTCAGATCATCCATCATATCGCGAATCACGTCGCCGCCCTTGCTGATGTTCTTTTTGAGTGCGTTGATCATATTCGTGCCGGTTGTGTTCACCAGATCGATCAACGCCGGCATCATGCCCTCCATCCCCTCCATCACGCCCTGCAACGCATACTGGCCGGCGGGCATGAACTTCGTCGCTGGGCTATTTGCGCCGATGGCGCTCATAAAGGCGTCGATCGCGCCCTGGGCGATGTCTTCCAGTG
>JACMIM010000003.1 GCA_014381165.1 Roseiflexaceae bacterium | reverse complement strand
TCGCTTGGGGCCGGCTCGGTTGGCGCTAGCTGGGTCGCCTCTGGCTGCGGAATGACTGCGGTCGAATTGCCAGCCATCTGATCGAGCAGCAGCGTCAGGTTCGTATTCGGGTCGACAAAGTAGATGTTGCCACTTCGCACCATCTCGGCCATCAGCTCGCGTTGGCGCAGGTCGAGCAACTCCGGGTTCTCGCGGTAGTAGCGGCCCTGGCTGGAGCGCACCTGCGATTCACGGCTAGCCGCCTCCAGCGCCGCTGCGGTCGCGCCCTGCTCACGAATCAGCGCAGTCTTGGATTCCTGCTCGGCCTGAAACAGGTTGTTGGCCTGCTGAACTTCGATCTGCTGGCGGCGCTTTTCCTCGGTCTCGATCTGAACTTCCAGGTTCGCCTTTTCGCCCAACAGCTTGGCATACGCCTCGCCCACCTTGACATCGATCACCTTGACCGCATCAAGACGAACGAACAGTTGCTCGATCGGCGCAGGCCGCCCCTCGCTTGGCGGTGTCGTCAGCAGTTGTGAGATGCGCGTGGTCAGGCCGCCACGGTCGACCAGCACCTGATCCAGCGTGAACTGTGTGCTTGCGCTTTTCAGCGCATCGTTGATAAAGCCATCGAGAAAGGCATTGAGCTGCTCATCGCTGACACCAATCTGGCCGTACTGCGACTGCAATGCCTCAGGGGCTGGGTTGCGGCTGTAGTCGACGGCGATATCGATATCGTAAAGCTGCTTGTCGCTGCTAGCGACGTTCTGCGAAATCTGGCGTGTTTGTCGCTTGATGTTGACTTTTGCAACCCGTGTAAAGGGCACCAGGCTGAAAAAGATACCTGGCTCGCGGACATCGGTCACTGCGCCCTGGACGATCACAATGCCGCGTTCGCCCTCGTCGATCTGTTCATACGTAACAAGGCTGAATGCAACCGCCGCTACGGCCAGCAGCAGCACGCCCGCCCCTAGAATACGCACCATTCCGCCCGCCGCTGGGCGGCCCGCCATTCCTCGCTGTGACATTCCCTTGCCTCCGTTGTTGTGCTTGCATAAGTAGTACGCCACACGCGCGCCAATGTTTCACACATTCGCACATCCTACCAGATTTACAACATAAGCGGGGAATTCTTCCCGCCAGTTGCCTGCTCTTACGTACTGCTGAATTGCTAGATTCAAAACCCAAATGCGGCATCGCCAGCTTCAAAACCCAATAGCCCGGCGCTTCAGCGCCGGGTCTGCGCGCCGGGGGAACGCACGCCGGCGGCCACCGCAACGCAACATTCGCCGCGTTGTTCGCGTCAAACGGGTAGAGCGCAAGTAGGATTAATTGGCTGAAAGGAAGCGATAGATGCGACTTATTCTGTATCTTGGCAAGGGTGGGGTGGGCAAAACCACCACCTCGGCGGCGACCGCCGTGCGCTCGGCGGAGCTGGGCCATCGCACGCTGGTGGTTAGCACCGACGTAGCCCACAGCCTGGCCGACGCGCTTGACGTGCCACTTGGCTCCAAGCCAACTCCGATAGCCGAGAACCTGTGGGGCCAAGAGATCAATGTGCTCGACGAGGTGCGCGAGCACTGGGGCGAGTTGCGCAACTATCTGGCCACCCTGCTCAAGCGCAAAGGTGTCGATGATGTCGCATCCGAGGAGTTGGCGATCATCCCTGGCATGGAGGAAGTTGTCTCGCTGCTGCACATCCGACGGCAGGCCCGCCAGGGCAATTTCGACGCCGTGATTGTGGATGCCGCGCCGACCGGCGAAACGATTCGCCTGCTGACTATGCCGGAAACCTTTCAGTGGTACGCCAGCCGTGTGATGGACTGGGACTCCGGCACAATGAGCCTGGCCAAACCGCTCGTGCGTGCGCTGATCCCGGCCACCAATGCGTTCGATCAAGTCAAGAAGCTGCAAGCTGGTGTCGAAGCACTGCGTGAAACGCTGACCGACCCCGAGATTAGCTCGTACCGCTTGGTCGTCAACCCCGAGCGGATTGTGATCAAGGAAGCTCAGCGCGCCGCCACCTACCTGGCGCTGTTCGGCTACCCAGTGGATGGCGTGGTGCTGAACCGGGTGCTGCCGCGCACCGCAGTCGAGGGCGCGTTCATGCAGCAGATGGCCGATATGCAGACCGGCTACCGCCAGCAGGTTCACGATCTGTTCGCGCCGCTGCCGATCTGGGAGGCCCCGCACTATCCGCACGATGTCACCGGCGTCGAGCGGCTGGCCGCTGTCGGGCGCGCGCTGTTCAAGCAGGACGATCCAACCAAGGTGTTCTTTCGCGGCAAAACGCAGGAGATCATCAAGGACGGCGAGGACTACATGCTCAAGCTGCCGCTGCCACACGTCGAGATTGGCAAGGTTGGCATCACCAAGCGCGGCGACGAACTGTTTATCTCGATCGGCAATTTCAAGCGCGACATGATCCTGCCGCTGACGCTCGCCGAACGACCAGCCAAGCGCGCCGTGTTCAAGGACGGCATGCTGGAAGTGCGCTTTGGCCCGCCCGAAACCCCCACGCCGGGATAAACCTTTGGGGGCCATGTTGGGGCACGGCATGCCGTGCCCCATATGCTACAATGCTGCCATGAACGCGCCACTGCCAGCCGTGGCCCTAATTATCCCCTCGCTCGATGGCCAGGCCGAGCCGCTGCTGGCCAGTGTGCGCCGCCAGACGCTCCAGCCTAGTGAGATTGCACTCGTCAAAGCGGTACGGCCCAACGGCAAGGCACGAAACGTTGGCGTTGCCCAGACCAGCGCGCCCATTCTGGTGTTCGTCGACGACGACGCAGTGCTGGGCGACGAGCATGTGTTGGCCAACCTGGTTGCGCCGCTGCTGGCCGACCAATCGATTGGCGTGACTGGTGCCGCGAAGCTGCTGCCGCCCGGTGCGCCATTCTTTCAGCGCTGGGTCGCCCGCGAGGTCGCACGAATCGAGCATGCCGTCGTGGCCGCGCCACTTGAAACCAACCCCGATCCGCCCGCGTTCTACTCAGAAATCACCACAACCTGCTGTGCCATGCGCCGCGCCGTGTTCGAGCAGGCGGGCGGCTTTGACGCGGCGCTGCTGCGGGGTGTCGATACCGAGTTCTTTGTGCGCGTCCGGCGGCTCGCTCCTGACCGCTACCGGTTTGTGCTTGTCCCCCACACCTGGGCCTATCACCCGGCCCCGGCAACCTTGCGGGCGTTGTTGCGCAAGCAGTTCCTCTACGGGGTGGGCGCGGCCCAGGAGGTGCGGCGCGATCCAGCGCGGGCGCGCGGGCGCTACTTGCATACGCCGCTGCACGCGCTGGCATTTCTTGTGTTCAGGACGCTTATTCTGCTGCCTAATGTGTTTCTGCCCTACTCGTTTGCCGCGCCATCCTGGCGGCCTGGCTTCAAGCCACTGAAAGCGTTGGCCTCGTATGCCAGTGCGCTGGGCTATCTGGCGGGCTGGTACCGCGCATGAACATCGCGATCGACGCCCGCTATGTCGCCGATCATTTCCCCGGTATCGGGCGCTACACCTACAACCTGATTCGCGCCCTGGCCGAGCTGAAAACGCCGCATCAACTCCATGTTCTCCACAATCCGGCGCTGCGCAACACCCGCTTTGATCTGGAGTCGCTCGCCACATTACCGGGGCTGCAGCTCGTGCCAACAGCGGCGCGCACCTTTTCGCTTGCCGAGCAGGCGCGTATTCCCGCGCTGCTGCGCCGACTGCGCGCCGATGTCTACCACGCGCCCTACTACCTGCGGCCTTATGTTGCGTTACCGTGCCGCTCGGTTACAACGCTGTACGATGCCATCCCGCGCCTATTTCCCGCCGATGTCTCGCCGCGCGCCCGGCTGCTGTTCGACACGCTGACGCGCCTGGCCATCCGCTCGTCGTACCACATTCTGACCATTTCACAGAGCGCCCTGAACGACTTCACCAGCATGTACCAGCTCGACCCACGCCGCGCTACGGTCACGCCGCTGGCCGCCGATGCGCGCTTCAGGCCGCAGCCGCCATGGGCAATCGCCGCCGTGCGCGCCAAGTACGGTCTAATAACGCCCTATGTGCTGTCGCTGGCCTCGAACAAGCCGCATAAGAACCTGCCACTGCTGGTCGAAGCCTGGAGCCATATCCAGCCACGCATGCAACGTCGCGTTGTCCTGGTGATCGCTGGCCACTACGATGCACGCTATCCGCAGGCGCGTGAGCGGGCGGCGCAGCTTAGTCTCGCCGAGTCGATTCAATTCATCGAGAATGTTGATGACCAGGACCTTGCGCCGCTCTACGCCGGCGCACAGCTGTTCGCCTTTCCTTCGCGCTACGAGGGCTTTGGTCTGCCGCCGCTGGAAGCGCTGGCCTGCGGCACGCCGGTGTTATGCGGCAACACATCCAGCCTGCCCGAGGTAATGGGCGATGCTGCGCTCCTGGTTGACGTAACAAGTCTCGATGTGCTTGCAGCCAGTCTACTACAGTTGCTTGG
>JACMIM010000175.1 GCA_014381165.1 Roseiflexaceae bacterium | reverse complement strand
GCAAGCTATGCCGAGGCGGCGCGCGCCCGTGGCGACGAGGCTGGCGCGGCCGCCGCTGCTGAACGCCAGGCGGTGCTGACCCAGGTGCGCGCCGCGATAAACTGATTTTCCTGCTTGCCTCGTGGCATCCCGCGCATATAATGGGTTTACATATTCGTAAACCGAGGAGCGCGGTCATGCCCGATTTTTTTGAGTTCCAGGTACGTCCGCGTGTGCAGTACCGCCAAGGGCTTGTCGACGAACTGAGTTTGGAGCTTGCGCAGCGTGCCGAGCGGCGTATATGTATTGTGGCCGATGCGGGCGTCCAGCGCGCCGGACTGGTCGACCGCGTTGTTCAGGGAATACGCTCCAGTGCCGAGGTGGTGGCGATCTTCTGCGATGTACCTGCCAATTCATCGGTTTGGGCGGTCGAGCGTGGTGCCGCGTTGGCGCAACAGGCCAAGGCCGATCTGATCCTGGCGATCGGCGGCGGCTCGCCGATCGACACTGCCAAGTGTATCCGCATGCTGCTTTCTCATGGCGGGCGATTGCGCGACTACGAGGGCTATAACACGCTCACGCAGCCGCTGGTGCCGATGATCGCCATCCCGACCACGGCAGGCACGGGCAGCGAGGTGACGCCCTTTGCGGTTATTCGCGACGAGGACGCCCAGCTCAAGATGACGTTTGCCAGCCCCTTTTTAACCCCCGACCTGGCGATCCTCGACCCGGAGATGACGAGTGGGCTGCCCGCGCATCTGGCCGCTGCGACAGGTATGGACGCGCTGACCCACGCGATCGAGGCCTTTGCCTCGCGTGAGGCCAACCCGATTAGTGATGCGCTGGCGCTCCAGGCGATCGACATTATCTCGAACAACCTGCGCGCGGCAACCCATACGCCCGCCGATCTTCAGGCGCGCGGCCAAATGCTGATCGGCTCGGCAATCGCCGGCATGGCCTTTGCCAGTGCCATGCTTGGCGTTGTTCATGCGGTGGCCCACGCGGTCGGCGGCACCTTTCCGCTGCATCACGGCCTGCTGAATTCGATTTTGCTGCCGCATGGCATGCGCTTCAACTGCTCGACTGTGCCAAACCGCTACTCACGCATCGCGCGGGCGATGGGGGTGAATGCGGGTGGGCGCGCCGAGGAAGACGTGATCGAGGATGGTGTTCAGGCGGTGTGCGCGCTCGCAGCCGATTGCGGCCTGATTCTGCGGCTGCGTGAACTCGAGGTGCCGCAAGATGCGTTGCCAGCGCTTGCCGAGGTAGCGCTGACCGACGCGGCTATCTTCACCAACCCGCGCGACGCCTCGGCGGAGGATTTGGTGGCACTGCTGCGAACGGCGTGGTGAATGTTCTGGCTGTGCAAGATTTTGCGGACGCTATGCGGATTGGGCGGTGGGGTTGCGGGCGATATGTACTTGTGGCGGAAGATGCGCTGGCACACGTTCAGCCAGCAGCGATTCCTCGTAGCACTCGCCGGCGTACATGCAGCTTAGTGCCCAGAGATGATTAAGATGCAGTTGTGTGAAACTTCGACCATCACCAAGATCGCGGTCGGCTAGCACCTTTGGTAACAAACGCGCAATCAGCGAGTCGATCTCTACAGCTGACATCGGTGCCTCCTGATGAGGGAACGCAAATAACTATTCTGTAACCGGGTGATAGCATTATAGCACAGCTTGCGCGGGCGTCTAGACCTTTCATCAGGTTATCACGGTGCCGCCATCTGTGCCTGCACGAAGACGCGGTATAATACCCCGCGTGCAAACTAAAACTGCAAAAAGACCGGGCTACAACCCAGGCTACGCCATGCGGGCGCTTCTCGCGTTGCTTTTTAACCGCCACTTGGTCGTGCTCCTGGCGATCGCGCTGTTTGCGGGCCTGCTGGCCTACCAGCCACCTGCGCACGCTACGCTCGAGATTGGCTGGCTAGGCGACCAGCTGTTTCTACCAACCAGTGAGGGCTTGGGCGAGCGCGAGTCCGATGCGGGCCGCTGGTTTGGCGATGAATTGACCAACGATGCCCCCACCGGTCGATCGCGTTGGACACGCCAACGCGCGTTGATCACGCTGCCAGGCCTCGGCGCACGCGGCGATACCACCCTTGTATTTCTTACTCAGGGCTGGCCAAGCTCCGCACAGCAGCCGCTCGCCCAGCCGACGGTAGATGTCGCTGTGAACGGGCTGGCCGTCGGTGCCTTTATGCCGGAAGATACATGGCAGGAGCGGCGCATCGAACTGCCCGCCTCGGCATTGCGCGGCGGCGACCTCCAGATCGAGCTGCGCGTTTCGGATACCTTTGCCTCGCCCGCCGATCGGCGTGAGAAGGGCGTGCGGATCGCGCAGTTGCGTGTCGCGAGTGCTGGCCAGGGTGCAGCCCCGCCAGCGGTGCTCGGCGCGCTGGCACTGGCGGGCCTGTTCACGTATGCCGCCGCAACCCGCGCATTGCGGCGTGCGTCCGCCGCGTTTGCTGTAGCGCTTGGCGTTGTGCTGGCCAGCACCGCCGGGCTGCTGCTCGCCCGCGTGTGGGTGGCTGCACTCCTGCCCTGGCTGCTCCTCGCGCTGGCACTCGCGCTGGCAACCGTCTATTGGCCATTGCTTGGGCGCTGGCTGGTCGCGCTACTCGATCGGTTTACACACGCGCCTGTGCTGACAGCCGGGCTGCTGGTTGCAACGATCGGTTGGGCCGCGTACCTGCTGCTGCACGCGGCGGTGCTGGCCGTGCGTGGTGAGGTGTTTGTGCCGCCGCTGCTGTTGGCGGGAGTGGTGACGCTGCTGCTGTGGCTGCGCCCCTCCTGGATGTCGCGCGCTGTCGGGCGGCTGGTGGCCGCGCTGCACACGCGCCGGGTGGCGGTGACGCTGCTGGCCGTGTTTCTGGCGGGCTGGCTTGGCTATGCGGCCTGGGTGATCGCCTGGCTACCCGGCGCAGGCCATGCCGACTACGCCGATAACGCGGTGGTGGCGCGCAATCTGGCGGCTGGACGCGGCTGGGTAGTCGATTACGTTACTCAATTCTATATGCTTTACGATGGCCTGACGCGCCCGCAGGAAACCTGGCCGCTGCTCCAACCGGTCTGGATTGCGCCCTTCTTCGCCCTGTTTGGCCCGACCGACTTGGCCGCGAAGGTGCCTAATCTAATCTTTACCGGAATTCTGGGCGTACTGGTCTACCGCTTCGGCGCGCGTGTGTGGGATCGGCGCGTCGGCCTGACCGCAGCGATCCTTCTGCTGACCAGCTATCTCTTCTTTGTGCTGTTAATCAATGTCACCAGTGATTTGGGCTTTGTGGTGCTGGCCTTTGCCGTGGTGAGCAGGGTGTATGCCTGGGGGCAGCGCGAACCGCAGAACCGCAGAACCGTAGAACCGCAGAACAAAGAACAGAGAACAGAGAACAAAGAACAAAGAACAGAGAACAAAGAACCGCAGAACCCAATAGCCTGGCGCTTCAGCGCCGGGAACGCGCCTTTGGTGTCGATTGTTTCGCTTGGTCTGCTGACTGGCCTGATGTTTTTGCAGAAGCCGGCTAATGGTGTGTTTGTAGCCCTTGGATGTGGTATCTGGCTCCTCATTCAGCTGTGGCAGAGCCGGCGGACAACCGACGACGGACGACAAATACTGCTGCGCCGGCTTGCGCCGGTCGCGCTTTGGACGGTGATCGCCGTGGCTGTGTTCACGCCGTACCTGGCGCGCAACTTGGCGCTTTCGGCGCGAAATGACCAGGTCTATGGCTCGCTGGTGTACTCGACCGAAAGCTTGGACGCCTGGGTGCTGGAATACTCGGGTGACTGGGAAGACCTGTATGCTGTGTACACCCCCGAATATGGGTTGAGCGAAACTCAGGGGCTACCTGAGCGCAGCTGGATTCTGCGCTGGGGTTTTGACCGAGTCATCGCCAAGATAGGCGTTCAAGTCAAGTTCGTGCGCGACTACCTGGCTCCAGCCTGGACTGGCCTGCCGTTCGGCTTGAGTGACGTGTTGAGTGGGCACGAACATTTGCGCATGCTGTTTGTGACTGGCTCGTGGCTTTCGTTTATTGGGCTGATGATCGCGCTCCGCCAGCGCCCCGCCTTGGTTGGACTCATACTGTTGGCGTTCGCACCCTACACGTTGTTTCTAATTACTTACTGGCACGCCAACGAGGAGCGTTACTTTGTCGCGCTGATACCCTGGCTGGCGCTGCTAGCGGCGCTAGCATTGTGGTGGCTCTATGACCGGCTGGCTAACATTGCGGGTGGGCGGTTCGCGCCAATCGGGCTGCTGCTCACGCTAGTGCTCGGCTGGCAAGTAGTTGCGCCTTCGCTGCCAAAAATGGGTCAGAAGATTGAAGAATGGCAGCGCGCCGACAGCGACCGGCTGGCCTACACCTGGCTGCGCGAGAACACCGTGCCGGACGCAGCAGTGATGACCCGCGTGCCATGGCAATTGAACTGGCATACTGAGCGCCCGGCGCTTATGATTCCAAAAACAATTGACCGCGTGCGCCTTTTCCAGTTAGCGCGCTACTATGGCGTCGACTATTTGATTATGGATGTGGGCAAGCGTCCCGATACCACGCAGGTGCAGCCATTTCTCGATAGCTTGGTCGAGGACTCTTCCAATGGCTTTGAACTCGTTTATGAGTCGCCGCTGCTGTATGGCGACCGTCCAACTGTGATCTATCGCTTCCCCGCCGACTATGGCAATGTCCCGGAGCTGCGCCCGTGAAGATTTGCATGCTTTCCTCGTCCTACCCCAAGTACCCCGGTGAAACCACCGCACCATTCATCGAGGAGATTGCAGCAGGCTTGGTGCGGCGTGGCCACGAGGTGCATGTGGTCGCGCCGTTCCACCGCGATGTGCGGCGCGGCCCGATCGAGCGCGGCGTTCACCTGCACTTCTTCCGCTACGCGCCGCTGCCTGCGCTTAATATTTGGGGCTACGCCGAATCGTTGCACGCCGACATCAGCGTGCGTGGTCGCACCCTACTGGCCGCGCCACTGGCCGTGGGAGCATCGGTGGCAGCACTACTGCGGCTTACAAAAACCTTGGATGCCAGCGGTTCGCGGTTCGCGGTTCGCGGCTCTACGGTTCCCGATTCTGCGGTTCGCGGTTCGCGTTTTGATCTCATTCACGCCCACTGGGTGCTGCCCAATGCCGTTCCGGCTGCTGTCGCGGCGAAGCTGCGCAGGCTGCCGTTGGTGGTCAGCTTGCACGGCAGCGATGTGTTTTTGGCCGAGCAGGCCCCGCCGCTCTCGCTGGCCGCCGCTGGTGCATTGCGCGCCGCCGCTGGCATCACCGCGTGCAGCGGCGATCTGCGCGAGCGGGCGCTGCGGCTGGGTGCGCGGCCAACCTGCTTCGAAGTGGTGCCGTATGGTGTCGACGCCAGCGCGTTCAGGCCCGATCCGCAGGCCGGCGCGCGGGTGCGGGCCGAGCTTGGGCTTGCGCCCACTGCGCCATTGATCGTTTCGGTCAGTCGGCTGGTTTACAAGAAAGGGCTGACCTTTCTGCTCGACGCCTTTCCAGCGATCCTGCGTCGGCACCCGCATGCGGTGCTGGTGATCGCTGGTTATGGCGATCTTCGCGAGCCGTTGGAGCGCCAGGCCACGGCACTTGGCATTGCTGCCAGTGTGCGTTTTCCCGGCCAGCTCGACCGGGCCGGCGCGGCGCGCTATATCGCTGCCGCCAATGTGTATGTGGTGCCGAGTGTGCGCGATCAGGGCGGCAATGTCGATGGCCTGCCCAACGCATTGCTCGAAGGGCTTGGCAGCGGTCGCCCGGTGGTGGCCTCGCGCGTGGCTGGCATCCCTGAGGTGATCGACCACGAGCGCCAGGGCCTGCTGGTCGCCGAGCGCGACAGCGTGGGGCTGGCAGTGGCGATCGTGCGCCTGCTCGATCACCCTGATTTCGCCGCCGAGCTTGGCAGAAGCGCCCGTGTCCGGGTCGTTCACGAGCTAACGTGGGACAAAACGGCAGAGCGCTTTGAGCGAGTGTATCTGCGCGCCACACAGCGTATTGGTTAGCATCAACATACCCGAGGCTGCTATGTCTACCTATGAATCTCTTCTTGCACACATCGCCACCCAGCGGGCCACTGTCGGTGTGATCGGGCTTGGCTATGTGGGCCTGCCGCTGGCGGCGCGGGCCGGGCGGCTGGGCTTTCCGATTATTGGCTTCGATGTCAGCGCCGCCAAAGTCCGTACAATCAACAGTGGCCAGAGTGATGTGGGCGATGTGCCGAGCGAGGCGATCGCCGCCCTGCGCGAGCAGCGCCGCCTGGAGGCCACCAGCGACATGTCGCGGCTGGGCGAGTGTGATGTGATCATCATTTGTGTGCCGACGCCGCTCAATAAAACGCGCGACCCGGATATGAGCTATATCGAGCAGGCCGCCGACAACATCGCCGCCGCGCTGCGGCCCGGCCAGCTGATTGTGCTGGAAAGTACGACTTGGCCGGGCACAACCGAGGAGATCGTGCTGCCCCGGCTGATCCTGGCCGGTCTGGAGGCCGGCAAGGATTTTTTTCTGGCGTTCTCGCCCGAGCGGATCGACCCTGGCCAGGTTTCCAGCAAGGGCTACACGGTCGAAAATACGCCCAAAGTGGTGGGCGGCGTCACGCCCGCTTGCCTGGAGTTGGCCAGCGCTTTCTACAGCCAGATTACCAGCATTCTGGTGCCGGTTTCCTCGCCACGGGTGGCCGAGCTGACCAAGCTGTTCGAGAATGTGTTCCGCAATGTAAATATCGCGCTGGTGAACGAGCTGGCACTGTTGTGCGACCGCATGGGCGTCAGCCCCTGGGAGGTGATCGACGCAGCTGCGACCAAGCCCTTCGGCTTCATGAAGTTCTCGCCGGGGCCTGGCTGGGGCGGCCACTGCATCCCAATCGACCCGTTCTACCTGACTTGGAAGGCCCGCGAGTATGATTTCTCGACCCGCTTCACCGAGCTAGCTGGCGAGATCAACGCGCAGATGCCGCGCCATGTGCGCGAGCTGGTGCTGCGTGCGCTCAACCAACAGCGCAAGGCGCTCAGTGGCGCGACCATCCTACTGTTGGGCGTGGCCTATAAGCCCGACGTGGCGGACTACCGCGAATCGCCAGTGTTCAAGGTGATGGAGTTGCTGTCCCACGATGGCGCGCAGCTGATCGCGGCCGATCCACTCGTCGGCGAGTTTTCCTACCACGGTGGCCGCAGCTACCACACTGTCGAGCTGACCGACGAGCTGCTGGCCTCGGCGGACTGCGCGGTGATTATCACCAATCACAGCGCCTTCGACTACCCGCGGATTGTGGCAAAGTCGCAGGCCGTGGTCGACACGCGCAACGCTACCCGCGATGTGCGCGAAGGCCGCGAGAAAATCACCTTGTTGTAGAAACTCTTGCTGCCATCAGGAGAACCGCAGAACCGCAGAACTGCGGAACCGGTTCTGCGGTTCCGCGGTTCCGCGGTTCCGCGGTTCTGCTAGCTGAACGCTTACACGTCACAGCGTGCGTCCGACTGCCGCCGCGATCTTGCCGCACTCGTCCATCATTTGCGCGAAGGCTGACGGCAGCAGGGCTTGTTCGCCATCACACTGGGCGTGCAGTGGATCGTGGTGAACCTCGACGATCAGGCCATCGGCACCGGCGGCGATCGCGGCGCGGGCCAGCGGGATGACGCGATCGGCGCGCCCGCTCGCATGTGAGGGATCGACTATTACTGGCAGATGCGAGAGCTGCTTGATGATCGGGATCGCGCCGATGTCGAGCGTAAAGCGCGCGCTATCGTCGAAGGTGCGGATGCCGCGCTCACACAGGACGACCTGCTGATTGCCCTCGCTGAGAATATACTCTGCGGCCAGCAGCAAGTCCTTCACGGTGGCCGCAAAGCCGCGCTTGAGCAGCACTGGCCGGTTAGCGCGGCCAGCGGCGCGCAGCAGCGGGTAGTTCTGCATGTTACGCGCGCCGATCTGGAGCATGTCGGCATACTCCAGTACCAGCGGCAGCGTCTCGACATCCATCACCTCGGTGACAATCGGCAGCCCGGTGGCCGCGCGGGCCTCGGCCAGGATGCGCAGCCCCTGCTCGCCCAGGCCGTTGAACGCATAGGGCGAAGTGCGTGGCTTGTATGCGCCGCCACGCAGCGCCACCGCGCCTAGCTCACGAACGTGCGCCGCTACTGTCAGCGTCTGCTCGCGGCTTTCAACCGTACACGGCCCGCCGATCACGGCCACTGTCGGCCCGCCAAACACCGCCGCGCCGACTTGCACCAGCGTATCGGCCTCACGAAACTCGCGCGAGACCAGCTTGTAGGGCGAGGTCACGCGGATGATCTCACGCACGCCGGGGAAACGGGTTAGCGTTTGGGATTCCTCAATCGGGCCTTTGTTTCCCGTGATGCCAATCGCGGTGCGGGTCGGCCCTGGCATCGCGTGCGGCACATAGCCAAGCTGCTCGATCGCGCGGCAGACATCGGCGATCTGCGCGGGGCTGGCGTGGGCATCCATGACAATCAGCATAACCGTACTTTCTTCATGAAACGAATTGAGCCGTATTGTACTGCTTTTTGAGTCGCGTTTCTTTGCAGCCAACGGACAAGGGGAGAGAAGTCCTATTGCGGTGCTGTCGTGATCCACGTACAATCAGAACTTGAGCAAGGAGCCACACACTCATGCAACTCGCAAGCACACTTGCCCAATTCCCGTTATCTGAACTCATCCCGATGACGATCAGTAGCTCGGTTACAGGCGTTATCGAAATAAACCTAGAAGTGCCGGGACGGCTATTTTTCCGCGACGGCCAGCTGTATCACGCGGAGTTCCACGGCCACAGTGGGATGGAGGCCGTTTGCGAGCTGTTCGAGCTTGCAGATGCGCCATTCTGTTTCTCGGCGGGTGCTGTATCGGGCGAATCAAGCCTGTGGCAAGATTCGTGGGAAATCATCGAGGCCGCCGAGCGCCATGTCGTCGTCTGGCGGCGGGTCAGGCAGTATATCACCAGCTTTGAAGATGTTCCCCAGCTCGAGCAGGGCAGCGCAGGCACGATGCACATCAGCGATGCTACTTGGCCTGTCCTGGCCGCAATCGACGGGCAGCGCAACATTCTGGCGATCGCCGAGCACACCGGCAAGGGCATCCTAGAGGTCGCCGCGGGCCTTTGTGAGCTGATCGAGCAGAGCATGTTGAGCTTGCGCCCGCCAGAGCGTCGGCTGCAATCTCACACCCAGCATGCTGCCCCGGCCAAGCAGGGCTTTTTCGGGCGGCTGATGGCGAACACGTCGCCGGACGCAGGATAGATACCGATATGAGCTACGTAGTTGCCCAAGCGCCTTCATTTAGCCTGCGGCGGGCAAGGGAATAAGTCATAATTGTCTGGTTTTTGCTGCTTTGCACAAAAACCAAACAAAAAAGATTGCTTTTCCAGGCTGCCGCAGGCTGAAGCTACCAACTGCGTAACTCCTAAGATAACCGCCAAAACACCAAGATTTCAAAAATCTTGGTGTTTTGGCGTCTTGCTGGTAATCCTACGGTTTCAGCAGCAGTTTTCCGGCTGTCGTGCGGGCTGCGAGGTCGCGGTGAGCCTGGGCGGCCTCGGCCAGCGGGTAGGTGCGCTCGATCCGTAGCTTGAGCGCACCATTCGCCACCGCCGCAAATACCTCACTCGCCCGCCGGTGTAGCTCCTCGCGCGTGGCGGTGTAATGACCAAGTGTGGGCCGGGTCAGGAAGATCGAGCCTTTATGCTGCAACAGGTTGGGATCCATCGGCGGTACCACGCCGCTCGATTGGCCGAACAGCACCATCAGGCCGCGCGGGCGCAGGCTGTTCAGGCTTTGTTCAAAGGTGTCCTTGCCAACAGAATCGTACACGACATCGACGCCCCGCCCGCCGGTCAGTCGCTTAACCTCGGCCTCGAAATCTTGTTGGGTGTACAAAATCACCTCGTCGGCACCGAGCGCACGCACCATCGCCGCCTTTTCCTCGGTAGAAACGGTGCTGATCACGCGAGCACCGCGCTGCTTGGCCAGCTGAACGAGCAGCTGGCCAACCCCACCGGCTGCGGCGTGGACGAGCGCGGTGTCGCCGCTCTTGAGCGGGAATGCGCCATCGACCAGGTAGTGGGCGGTCATGCCTTGGAGCATCACCGCCGCCGCGCTGTCGTCGTCGATGCCATCGGGCAGCGGCACAAGGCGTGCGGCGGGCACTGCAGCATACTCGGCATACGCGCCTAGCGGCCCGGCAAAAGCCACGCGATCGCCATGGCGTAGGTCGGTTACATCGGGGCCAACTGCGGCGACCACGCCGGACGCCTCGGTGCCAAGCGTCAGCGGCAGCGGCAGCGAGTAGACGCCGCTGCGGTGATAGATATCGATAAAGTTGATGCCGCTCGCGGCAATTTTGATCAGCGCCTGGGCTGGCCCCAGCTCAGGCGTGGCCACGTCCTCGTACCGTAGCACCTCTGGCCCGCCAATTTCGTGGATGCGAATCGCTTTCATGGTGTTTCTCCTGCTCTTTCGTCCGGCGGCGTGGCGCAGGGCCTAGCAAGCGCACACGGTTCCATCTGCGTCATATCACAGGCGCTTGCTGCGCCCCTCCTAGACGACCGACCTCCTGCCCGATGATTCGCCGCGCGATTGCCAGCGCCGTCGCGTAGGTGGGGTCGACGCCAAAGTAGCTCAGGTTCTGCGAGCCGAGGTTGCGCCCCTTGCTGGCCGGTGTGTCAGACGCATAGTGGAGAAAGCCAAATTCATAGGGTGGGCGAAAAAAGCTGATGTTTTGGCCGCTCGGCGTGCGATCTGGCTCGGTCTGCTCGAAGATTGCGCTCAGATATGGCCCGGCCTCCATCTCCAAATCAGTGAAGAAGTTGCGGTAGAGCGTCTCGAGGAAGCTGCGATTTTGCAGAAATGTGCCGCGCACCGTCACGGCCTTTTGGTTGTCCAGCACCGCGCCATAGGCCAAATACGGCTCGATATCAGCGGCTCGGAAGCAGGGCGCGAAGTGGTAGGTATTGCCGGTGTGATCGTCGTAGACCACATTTGGAATCAGCACATCGCCAATCTTACCATTTAGCGTGGCTGCCTTGCCAAGCACATACACGCCACGGATACGCTCGACGCTGCGTGCCACAATCGTCAGAATTTGGTAGGCGGCCATGCCCAGCGGATAGTCGATATTGACGATCAGCGCGTTGCTGCGTGCTAGCCGCTCGATGCCGTCCACCGGCAGCCGCGGATCCAGCCAGTCCGGGCGCAGCTTGGCCAGGTCGATCAGCTGCACGTCCACGTCGAGATAGAACTGGCTGGCGATCCGTTCGATGCCGCAACTCTGCTCATCGCGGGCGCGCGCCTCGAAATAGGCCTTGCTAGATGGATCGGCCTGAAACTTCTTTTGCACATAGTAGAAAAAATTCTCGCGGCTGGAAGGCACCTCCTGTGCCTCGATGCGCTGGTATTCCTCGACCAGCGCCTCGTGGCCGCGTTGGCGAATAAAGGCGAGCAGTTCGTCGCTGTGGCGCAGCGCAAAGCTCGAAAAGAGGTTGACCAGACTATGCGTGTTGCTGCTGACGAAGTAGATCGGCCGCTGCTTGAGATTGGCCGGCGTGGCATCCTCGACACGCCACCACCAGCGCAATGTGGCGCGCTGGTAGTCCATCAGCGCGCCGCCGAGCATGCGCACTGCGAACCGCTTGCGTCGCTCGCCGATTACAAGCAGGTAGTCTAGCAGCGCCTCGCCCCAGATAGCGCGCAGGCGGGCCTGATCCTCGGCGACGAGTCCAAGCGCGGACAGCGCCGCCGCCTCGTCCTGACCGCGCCCTTCGGTCAGAGTTTGGCGCAGGCGCGGGTCGTCAAGCAGGCTGTGGATTTTGTTCCACTCGATCTGGTAGGCCAGCAGAATCGGGATGATATCGTCTAGGTCGGAGGGGCTGGCGATCAGCACAGCCAGCGTCTCCTGGCCATCGTAATAGATTTTGCGCCGCCGCCCTGGCGAGCTGACCCGCTGCCATTCCTCGACGCCGCCATAGCCGTGTTGAGCAAAGACCTCATGGCTCTGGCCGAATAGCAGCAGGCGTACCTGCGCGGCGCAGGCAGGCAGTCGCAGCGAACTGTAGATCAACGCTGCTGCATCGGGCGCAGCGCTGCGGGCACCCTCGTGCAGCACTGGTTCAGTGGCCATGTAGGGTTCGGCCATGGCATCGATCTGGATTTCGCCACTGCTGCGCAGCAGCGAACGGTAGGTGCGCTGAAACAGATCGAGCGCATCATGACCCGCGCGGGAGTGAATGTCATTCATAGGTATTGCTCCAGGAAACCGCCGCCTTTAGGCGTGCGGAGGAATGGAGCGGCGGCGACACGAACGGCGTCAAATGTAAAGCTGGTAGTCGCCGTTTTCGGCTTCCTATTGCGAGATAAAACCATTTGCGATATACTTTTTGTATGGGTTAAGGCACCTGCTTGCAGGCAACAGTTTATGCCCACGCCGTTCAAGACGGCATCTGAAAAGCTCCTGGTCTGATTCGCTTAGTTGGGCAACCAACACCGCTATCGGGACGAATCAGAAGGTTGTTGTCAACCAGCCTAATTGCTCGATCCGGTTTCCCAGGAATGACCGGAATACCAACGAGCTAAAGCGTCGCTTTCGTATCGGCTACCGAAGAAAGCAGGTGCAAGCCGCCGCCTTTAGGCGTGCGATAGTTGACTATGGACAATCTGCGTGCAATCTGCAATTCCCTAGAGTATACCAGAAGGCTGTATTGCAGGTTTGCTTCCCACTCGCACGGTTTTTGTGCGTCGATCGATGCTGATCTCAGGTACAATAGCCAAAGCGCATCATGCTTTACAGGTGCTGAGGAAAGCAACATGTCTAAATTTGCCTATACCAGTATTCTCCTTATCACTATCGTTGCCGCGTCGCTGCTGTTTGCTATACTTAGCCTTGTAGGCAACTCATCGATGGCTTCAAAGCTTATGTCATCGATCTCGGTTGTGCCGTGTGCGCTGCTGCTGTTTGCCCACTACCGGGGCTGGCGCTGGACGCCACAGGCGCTAGTTATCACGCTTATCGTGCTGATTATTATCAGTGCGCCGACGAATCTACAAACAACTGTTTTTATTTCGCCGCTTGTGCCGTGCGTTATCGCGGCTGCGCTGCTCTCGCCCTGGTGGGCGATTGGCTCGTTTCTCGTGGCCTTTGTCGGCGCGGTCACCTCGGCAGCGCTGCGTGGTGGTGTAACATCAATTGAATCCATCCAGACGTTGAAGTCAGAGAATTTAATACTTCTGCTGATGACAGCGGTGGGCATTACGGTTGCCAGCGGCGTGTTGCGTAGCGCCCAGCAGGCCGCGCTTGCCAGCGCACGGCAGGCTGAAGCAGAGCGCGATCAGGTCGAACTCAAATCACGGGAGCTGGCCACGGCAAACGACCAGATGAACGAGCAAATTGGCCAGCAGCGCCAGTTGCTTGAGCTGGTCTCGACGCTGGAAACGCCAGTGGTGCAGCTAGCCGATGGCATCTTGTTTTCGCCAGTGGTTGGACATGTCGATACTCGCCGTGCCCAGGCTTTGACCGCGCGGCTGCTACGCGCGGTCGCGGATCAACGGGCGCGCCTCGTGATCCTGGATATCGGTGGCGTGGTGGTGATGGACACCGCTGTTGCCCAGGCACTGCTCCTGACCGCTCGCTCGTTGCGGCTGCTTGGCTGCGATGTGATGATCAGTGGCATCTCGGCGGGCGTCGCGCTCACGCTTACCGACCTGGGCATTGGGCTCGAGGATATCAAAACCGTTCGCAGCCCACAGGAGGCGCTGACGCTGTTCGCCAGCGGTGACAAGCTCGGCAGAAACGGCAAGGCTGCGCTGTTCAACTAGATTTGCCTTCACGGGCGCTTACTTGAT
>JACMIM010000174.1 GCA_014381165.1 Roseiflexaceae bacterium | reverse complement strand
TGTTGCTGTGGTGCGCGTTGCGCTGGTTTGCATGATGCCCTCGCGTGTGGTGGTACGCCGGTTGTGGCGCGAACGGCTCCAGCATACCACAGCAAGGGACGAGGTTGCAGCAAAATCGTGAACAAAGCAATACCGAGATAGTTGCGCCCCAGCTACCCGCCCAGCGCCGACATGCCGCGCAGCGTGGGCAGCACGCCATCGGGCAGGCCATGGCCCCAGGGTTTGAGCGCCACGGCGTGCCGCACGATCTGCTCGATCTCGCGCTGGCTGGCACCGCGCCGAATCGCCGCCCGCAGGTCGACCTCGTCGTCGCGCAGCAGGCACAGATGCAGCCGACCGTCGGCGGTCAGGCGCATGCGGTTGCAGGAAGCGCAGAACGGGTCGGTCACAGCGCTGATAAAGCCCAGCTTGCCGCGTGCGCCGGGAATCCGATAGCGGCGGGCTGAATCGGCTGCGGCCAGCCCCAAGTCGTCCATTGGGCCATGTACAGCCTCGATTTGTGCGATCAGCTCGGCGGTGGCTACCACACCGTCCTCGGCCACGTTGGCCACGCCAGTCAGCGGCATGACCTCGATAAAGCGCATTTCCCAGGGGTTGTGCAGCGTCAGCTCGGCCAGCTGCACTACTTCATCGTCGTTCAGGCCGCGCACGATCACGGCGTTCAGCTTGAGCGGGCGCAGGCCCACCGCCTCAGCTTGGTGGATACCAGCCCAAACCTTTTCCAGGCTGCCGCCGCGCGTGAGCTGGCGAAACTTCTGCGGATCGAGCGAATCGATACTGATGTTGACTCGGTCGAGGCCAGCGTCCTTCAGCGCCTGGGCCTGGCGCTGAAGCGACAGCGCATTGGTGGTCATGGCGATATGCGCGATACCGGCCTGCTTGATCGCCCGCACCAACTCGACTAAGTCGGGGCGCAGGCTGGGTTCGCCGCCGGTCAGGCGAACCTTGCGAAACCCAGCGGCCACAGCGGCGCGCACCACCAGCAGCAACTCCTCGCTGGTCAGCAGCTCGGGCTTGAGCATGAACTGCATGCCCGTGGCTGGCATGCAATATACACAGCGCATGTTGCAGCGGTCGGTCAGCGAGATACGCAGGTAGTCGATTCGCCGCGCATACGAATCGAGTGCAGGAGCCGTGGTGTCATAGATCGGGATGAGCTGGGCGGACATAAAGCCTCCGAAGTGCAGATTGCCAGAATGCATGCAATCTTATGCGTATTCGATCACGCTCACCCGCGCTGCCAGTTGGCGCGCCGCCTCGCGGAATGCATCGGCGTAGGCATCCGGCATGTCGCTGGTCACGGCGGGCCGTCCGCTGTCGCCGCCCTCGCGGATGCTGATGCCAAGCGGAATCTGGCCGAGCAGCGGCACGTCGAGCCGGTCGGCCAGCCGTGCAGCCGCGCCATTGCCGAAGATATCGTAGCGCGTGCCGGTGTCGGGCGCGATGAAGTAAGCCATGTTTTCAATCAGGCCCAAGAGTGGCACATTCAGCTTGCGAAACATCTCCATCGACTTCAGCACGTCGATCGCGGCCACGTCCTGCGGGGTTGTCACCGTCACAGCACCGGTCAGGCCCACATTCTGGAGCGACTGGGTCAGCGTCAGGGCGATATCGCCAGTGCCAGGCGGCATGTCGATGATCAAATAATCCAGCTCGCCCCAATCGACCTGGTACAGAAATTGGCGCAGCAGCTGCGAAACCATCGGCCCGCGCCAGATCACTGGCTGGCTTTCGTCGACCAGAAATCCGATCGAAATCATCTTCAGCCCATGCGCTTCGACCGGAATCATCATCTGCTGACCGTCAGGGCGGCTTTCCGCCGAGGGGTGCTGGCCGACCGCGCCCATCATCAGCGGAATCGACGGCCCGTACACATCGGCGTCGAGCAGGCCAACTGCCGCGCCCTCCTGGGCCAACGCCACGGCCAAGTTAGTCGCCACAGTCGATTTACCAACGCCACCCTTGCCAGCCGAAACGGCGATCACATGGCTGACACCGGGGATAGCAGCCTTGTCGAGCGCGCCGCCGCGCGTGCGCACTTGCGCGTCGAATTCAACCGTAATATGCTCAGGAGCCACCCCAGCGATGCGCGCTACTGCCTCGATGCACTCGCTCTGAATCTGATCTTTCAGCGGGCAGGCCGGCGTGGTCAGCTCGACGGTGAAACTGACGCGCTCGCCGTCGATTCGCACATTCTTGATCATGCGGCGCGAAACCAGATCGCCACCGAGTTCTGGCTCCTGCACCGTGCTCAACGCCTTAAGAATAATATCTTGGGAGAGCTTGCTGCTTCCTCGTGAGAACAGGCCCATAGTATTGGATGCTCCGGATTGCGGTATTGCGGTATTGCGGTAGGAAAGGCATTATAGCACGTTTGAAAAGCAAACTCTGTCGAAAGTATGGACTTCAGGACTTACGCAGTTGGCGACTTCGGCCTGCGGCAGCAATGAAAGCACTTGGGCAACTGTGTAACTTCTAATCCTGTAAGCGCTGCAGCAACTCGGCCACTGGCTGATCATCGCGCAGGTGTTCGGCGGCGATGCGTCGCACTTTTTCGGGCGTCAGCTGGCTGTACTGATGTGGGCCTGGCCAGATTTTCAGGTTGGGCGCGAAGTCGCACTGATTCTGGCAGCCGCTGACCCGCACCTCCACCTTGGCGTCCAGGCCAAACTGCCAAATCGCGTCTTCGAGCGCGCGCAGGATGTGGTCTTTGCCATTGGCCTGGCAGTGCAGGTTGCCGCAGACATACACACGGTAGGGTTTTTCATCCATCGATATGCGCAATCACCCTTTGAGAATCAGACAGGTGGTAGTTGCGTGAGCATACAGCTTGCCGGCAGCATCGACCAGGCGGGCCTCGGCGGTGGCCACACGGCTGCCACTGTGGATCACCGTGCCAGTGCAGGCGACACGCCCGGTCGACGCCGTAATCGGCCGTACATAGTTGATTTTCAGCTCCAGTGTGGTGTACGCTACGCCTGCCGACAGCATCGAGTGGACGGCGCAGGCCATGGCGCTATCGCACAGCGTAGCCGCCAGCCCGCCGTGAACCACGCCGATTGGGTTGTAATGGTACTCGGCGGGCACCACCGAGAAGGTCACGTTGCCAGCCTCGGCCTGCATCTCGTCGATGTTGAGCATGGCCATAATTGGCGGAATTGGAATATCGCCGCGACCCATTGCCTGAAGATATTCCAGACCGCTCATCGTAAGCGCGGCCTGCGCGCCGACCATTGGGTCTTGCCAGGAAAACGTGCGGGTACGCTCGGGCTGATCACTCATAGAAATGGCTCCTTGCCGGTATACGGGAATGCTGTGTGCTATACTATCAAATGAATTATAGCATTATGCGATGGGCGAGAACGGTTGGGTATGGGTCGTGTCGTGCGTGTGTTAACCCAAAGCTTACTGCTGATCTGCCCAGCCTGCCAGCGCGGGCGCATGTTTCGGTCGGCCTTTCGTATGAACATCCGCTGCCCGGTCTGCCAGGTCATCTTCGAGCGCGACAGCGGCGAGGTGACTGGCGGCATGGCGATTAATGTCACGCTCACAATGCTGATCGCGATCATTGGCGCGGTTATCGCCTTCAATACCGATATCGCGGTGGTGCCGTTGCTGCTCAGTCTTGCGACGGTGATCATCATTTTCCCATTGTGGTTCTACCGCCATGCGCGCGGGCTGTGGGTGGGAATCATCTACTTGACCGGCTCGATGTTCGAGGATTGAGCACTACATTGGCAGGGTGACGCAATGCTCGACCAGACATCGCATCCCGAAGTGAACCGCTATCTTCACCAGATGCAACCGCTGGTTGACCTGTGGGCGCACGTAACCCGTCAGGCCACCAGCGAGCTTACAGCAATGCCGTTACGCCGCATGATGGGCGCGCATGTCGAGCATTTGCAGGCGCTCTACCGCGGTGCGCTGGCCTTGCCAGCCCCCGCGCGCTGCCGGATCGCCCATTATGCGTTTCTGGCCGCGATCGGGACCACAATCGATGCCTACCTGGCTACTGCCGAGCAGCGCAGCGACGACCGCGCCCACGCAGCCCTACTCGACGCGATGCACGCCCACCACACCTGGCGGGCTGAAATCAACCGGCTCTCTCCACCCTGAGCTTACAGTTCTAGGGCGTAAAGCCCAGGAGCTTCAACCCTGGGATATGCGCCCTTCACCCACTGTAGCGGCTTTAGCTCCTATGTGCTATACTGCCCGGAGTGGGATGGGGCGGCATCCCCTTGAAGCCCAGGCGTTTACGCTTGGGAGCCGTCACGTAAGGCCAACTCATCACAACGGCGCGAAGACCCGAAGATTGCAAATCCTTCGGGCCTTCGCGCCTTCGTGGTTATCACACAGGCTGCTCCAACAACCCCGCCACCTCCGCCGTGGGCGCAAAATCAAAGCGCACACCCGCGAATCTATCCCGCAGCGCCAGCGCCTGCGCCGCCAACGGCTGCTGCTCGGGCTGCTTGACCTTCCATTCGCCGCGCCCCTGCTTGACGATCAGCTCGTAGTTCGATCGCACCACCAGGCTGGCCTGGGCAGCGTTGGGCAGCGCCGCCGCCGCCTCAAGGGCGGCCACCAACGCGTGATAAATAGCTGTCGGCTGGGTGACGCCCTTGCTGACGGCCTGGCTGCCCGCACGTCGACCCACCGGGCTGATCACGGCCCACTGCACCGGGCGGCCAGCGGCAGGCGAGAGCAATGCCAGCGTCCAGGCGTCGGCGGTTTGTGCGGGTGTGTGGGCAGCCTCCGCAGCCGCATAGGCCCGCGCAGCCGCCAGGTTCGAAGCCTGATCGACCTGTTCGTTGCGCGTATCGCCACTGTGGCCCTTCACCCACTCGCCGCGCAGTTGGTGCTTGATCAGCAATGGCTGTAGTCGCGCCCACAGCTCGCGGTTCTTTTCTGGCAACCCGCGCTGCGCCTGCAAGCGGGCAATGCCATTCAGCACATACTGCGAATCGGCGCGCAGCAGGATGGCGCAGGGTTGCTTCAGCGCTTCGAGCCCGCCGATCACGGCGCGTAGCTCCATGGCATTATTCGTAGTCGGCTGCGGCTCCTCGCCCACCAGCAGCTTGGTTTTACCGCCCGCCTCCAGAATCGCGGCCCAGCCACCCGGCCCCGGATTGCCACGCGCCGCGCCATCGGTGGTCAGCGTTACATTGGGAAGTATTGTCATTAGCGCATGGTAGCTGGGCCGACGGAAAGGCGCAAGCGCGGGCTACACAGCGTTGCAGCCCGCGCCGGCGGGCTTCGTATCCCTAGCCAGCGGCTTCAGCCGCGCGGCTGCTGGCGGAAAGGCGCAACCGTGCCTACCTTGGCTCGTCCACCAAGGTGAGTAGCAGCTGGCGCAACTGGGCCAGCCGGGCGTCCATGCGTTCGGGGTAGAGATACAGATCGCTGCGGATGCGGTCGAGATTGCGGCGAAATTGGTCGATCGGGCTTTTCTGGGCATCCTCGGCGCGCTCGTAGGCCAGCGAGAGCGAGTAGTCGGCGGCGATCAGCGCCTGGTCGACGGTGCTCATATCGTTGCCGCGCAGCGAGCCTTCGGCGTCGGCGATCTGGCTGGCCGCCTTGAGCAAATACACCGTCGCCCATAGCCGATCGTCTTCGGCCTTGAGGTCGGCGACCTCCTGGCGAGCTACGCCCTCGGCCAGCGCCACCGGCGAGGGGCCAGGCGTGGTCGCGGGCAGTGTGGTTGGCTCGGCAGGCGTGCTGGTGGGCGGAAACGACACGGCGGGGCCAGGTTGCGGCCAGCGTGCAATCACCATGACAGCCAGCGCCAGTGTAACGAGCGCCGTCAGGACGTGTGGCAAAATAGCCCACAGCCAGCCAGCGCGCGCCGTAGGATGCAGCGCGGCAGGGGACTGGGGTTGATCATCGCTGGGAGGAATGGACTCGGGTGTAGTCACAACGCTAACTTAGACGAAAGACGAAAGACGAAAGACAACGAGCACAGGGCTTTCATCTTTCGCCTTTCGTCTGGTATGTTACTTCTCGATCTGCGCCGTCAGCAGAATCGCCTGCGCGATCTCTTTCATCGACTTGCGCGTGTTCATGGAAAGCTGCTGAATCTTGCGGAAGGCCTCCTGCTCCTTGAGACCCTGCGTGTCCATCAGCACGCCCTTGGCCCGCTCGACCAGCTTGCGCGTTTCCAGCACCTCAGTCAAGTCGCCGATTTTCTTGTCCATCTCGGCGAACTCAGTGTAGCGGTGCAGTGCGATCTCGATCGCCGGCAGCAGCTCGGCATCGCGAAACGGCTTGACGATATAGCTGACCACGCCAGCCTCGCGCGCCCGGTCGACCAGTTCACGGTCGGAGTAGGCGGTCAGCAGTAGCACTGGCGCGATCTTCTCCTCTGTCAGCACCTTTGCTGCCTGAATGCCGTCGAGCTTGGGCATCTTGATGTCCATGACAACCAGATCGGGCCGCAGTTCACGCGAAAGGTTGATCACGCTAACGCCGTCGCCGGCCTCGCCAACCACCAGGTAGCCCAGGCTCACCAGAGTCTCCTTGAGATTCATGCGAATGATCGATTCGTCGTCCGCGATGACGATCCGCAGTTGTTGAGCCATCGTCGTCTCCTTTGCCGCTCGGCGTGGGCGGCCTCGTGTATGTGTGGGCGAAAGCAAAAGACGCGCGAGGCCGCCGCACTGGGCGTCGCTGCACGTCAAAAGAGCTACCTTGTTTCGTGAGTATAGCATAGGTGCGTGAGGGCGGTCAAGGCGGGCAGAACAGAGAACCGCAGAACAAAGAACAAAGAACAGACAACCGCAGAACAAAGAACAGAGAACAGAGAACAGAGAACCGCAGAACCGCAGAACCGCAGAATCGCAGAATCGAGAACAAAGAACAGAGAATTACTGCTGTTAGTCT
>JACMIM010000173.1 GCA_014381165.1 Roseiflexaceae bacterium | reverse complement strand
CAATATGCCATCCGCCCTCGATTTTTATTGTGGACGCCGCGCAGAACACTGACAGGACTTTCGCTTGCTACCAAAATTTACTCTTTTCTTAGCAGTTTTTTGTGCCGCAGCGCAAAAAACTGCTAAGAAAAAAACAATTCCTTGCCCGCCGCAGGCGAAAAAGACGCTTTAAGCGAAAGTCCTGAAAGCTATGACTGATGTGAATGCACCTGCACTGTGCGCTCTCTCCGCTCACGGCTGGTCGTGTCGAGCAGAGCGCTTTGTACCAGTAGCGGGATAGCGCTAGCTCGCCAGCCAGCTTATGAATGCAGCATCGACGCCATTGGCGTTGTTGAAGTACATAAACGCAAACACCATCACGACGATCATCGTGAGAAAAATTGCGCCAATAATTAGCCCGAGCGTTGCCGCCGCCATTTCTGGCTCTGGCTCTTGTGGATCCGGATATTGGTCGCCAGTGGCATCGGCGGGCGTCATTTGCTCTTTTACATCGCTGGTATTGTATACTTTCGCGCGTAGGCGCTCGTCGGCGTCCACTGTTTGTTGGCCAGCCATAGAAGTCTCCTCATGTGTATCTGCCGGTCTTTCAAACGCAATATTAGTGCCAGTATCGAACGCATAGGCATTACTCTCGCTGCGCCCCAGCGCTTTAGCGCCGGCTATTGGGCTTGGCGTATGTCTATCTGGTATGATACTTGAAAATCACACGGTATGGAGCAGCTATGATCCCACCACGAATGCCGATCGCTATTGTACGGCTCGATGATCTTTCGGCAGCAGTTGAGATCGCTCAGTCGCTGGTCGCGGGCGGCCTGACGGCGCTGGAGTACACGCTAACCAACAACGCGGCGCTACACGCGGTCGAGCAGGCGCGGGCCGCCCTGGGTGAGGCGGCACAAATCGGGGTTGGAACCGTGCTGAGTGGGGCACAAGCGCGGGACGCGATCGCGGCGGGGGCACAGTTTCTAGTCACACCAGTGCTGCGGCGCGATGTGATCGCAGAGGGCGCAACGCAGGGCGTGCCAGTCGTTTGCGGAGCCTACACACCAACCGAAATCTGGGAAGCTTGGCAGGCCGGTGCGCCATTCGTCAAGCTGTTTCCGGCGCGCAGCCTCGGCCCTAGCTTTGTGAGGGACGTGCTGGCCCCGCTGCCGATGCTGAAGCTCATCCCGACTGGCGGCGTCGATCTTGATAACTGTGCGGACTACCTCCAAGCTGGCGCGTATAGCGTCGGCATTGGGGGGAACCTGGTCGCTGCCAAGCTGGTTGCCGCGCGCGATTGGGCCGAATTAACCAGGCGGGCGCGCGCGTTTGTCGCGGCATGCACACGTCAATCATTGCCCCAATAACCCAGCGTCTGGCCCAATAGCCCGGCGCTTCAGCGCCGGGTCCAACGGCCTTCAGTGCCAAATCTAATCACCCTGCGCAGTTCTGGCAACATACAGGCGAGCACAAAGCCAGCCAGTAGCAGCGCGATCATTGGTTGCATAAAAAGTGCTGGTGTGTTTTGCGCCGAAAGCTTTGCGTCGAGGTACATAGTTGTCGGCGTGCGAACACCAGCCAGCGGGGTATAAGCCACGCCCCGTCCAGGCTCAGGTGCCAATGGGTTGATCAGCCAGGCCAGCGGCTCCACAGCCGTCAGCGTGATCTGATCGCCGCGCTTGACCTCGGCGCGCAGCTGCCGCCAGGCGAAGTCATCGCGCTCATACGGCCGATTAACATAGAAGTTGCGCTGATCTTGTAGCACAATTGTCATGTCACCATCTGGAAATGAGAGTGGCGCTCTGATCGATTGCACAACTCCGGTGATCTCGGTCGCGGTCAGGGGTGTTGCGGGCGGCACAACGAACAGGCTCAACAGTAGAAAGAAGGCCAGCATCAATGTGGCTCCCGCCGCCGCCGTGACGCGGGCTAGCGTCGCCAGCAGCATCCATGTGCGGCGCTCGGCCTCGATGTTGCGGTTGGCTCTGGCAAGTGCGCGGCCAACCCTCCAACTCGATCCCATCTGGCCGACGACCAACTCCTGAACTACACGGCTTTCGGCGCGCTCGCCAAACTCGCAGGCAGCGTCCTCAAGGTGGCCGCGCAGCTCGCCGGCGATCATGGCGCGCTGTGTATCGGGCAGGTGGCGCATGTGCCGCATGACTTCGGCGATATAGCGCGAGAATGGGTCGTACTGCTCAAGCATGGTTTAACACCCCCTGGACGGCGGCAACAAATGTGCGCCACTGCTCGCGCCGCTCTGGCAGCGCGGCCTGGCCCTGCGGCGTCAGCCGGTAGTAGCGTCGGTCGGCCCCGTCGTCGCGGGTTTGCCAGAAGCCTTGGATTAGCCCGGCGCGCTCCAGCCGGTGCAGCGCCGGGTACAGCGACCCCTCTTTGAGCTGCAATGCCGTGCCGCTACGCGACTTCACCTCTTTGACGATCTGGTAGCCATACATCGGTTCCTGTTCAAGCAGGGCTAGCAGCATGATGTCAAGGCTGCCCTTCAGTAGCTCGCGGTTTGGTTGGCTCATCACACCCGTCCTCATTCGTGAATACTATGTGATTCTATGTATAGAAGTGTAACACCCGGCTTCGGCACTGTCAATCACAAGCTGCTTTTCGGCAAGCGACTGTGCTCGCAGTGCCAGATCACGCAGGGCCTCCCGCAGTTGGGCGGGGCCAAGAATGGTGCAGTCACATGCTAGCCCAGCCAGGAACAGGGCGATCCAGTCGAGTTGCTGCACATAGCAGCGCATCAGGACGCCGCGCTCGTGCGCTTCGAGCAGGCCGAAGGACGGCGGTACAATGCTGCGCGCCTGTTCGATCGTGGTGTGGAGCACCGCCTCGACTGTCCATCGCCCTGGCGTCTGCGCGATCGAGTGCAGCACTTCCGCGAGCACAGCATACGTCTGCGGGCGCTCGAAGTGCTGATCTTGGAGAGTTACTGACCGCATTCGGTCGAGCCGAAACACCCGCGTGTCACTCCGTAGATGGCAGAATCCAGCGGCATACCAGCGCCCGTCGTGATGCACAACTCCGTAGGTGTCGAACTCGCGCTCGCTCTCCACGCCGTCCCATGTCGCATACCTCATGTGTACCCGGCGCAGGTTTCGCGCCGCGCCACTCAGTGTCAACAGCGTCTCGCTGGCTGGTGCGACATACGGTGAGGTAGCGTTGATGATGATCGTTTGCTGCACAGCCTGAACCCGCTGGCGCACCTGTTCCGGCAGCACTCGCTCGATCTTGGCAAGCGCGCCCTCGACCGATGGCGCGGCGACCGATAGGCCGAACCTGCGCGCAGTCAGTAGGCCCAGGGTTAGCGCCACCGCCTCATCCTCACTGAACATCAGGGGCGGCAGCTTAAAGCCGGGCCGCAGCCGGTAGCCGCCGTTTCGCCCACGCTCGCCCTCGACTGGGATGCCAAGGTCTTGGAGCATCTGGATGTAATGACGAACCGTGCGCGTGCTGACCTCAAGCCGATTGGCAAGCTGGCGCGCGCTCAGGCACGGGTGGGCCTGCAATAGCTCCAACACCGTCAGCACTCGTGTGGCAGGCTGATACATCGAACCCCGCATAATTAGGATCGTTTCCTTCCGCTTTGGCTAGTATACTCGATACATATCGGCGAACATGAGCAAGGAGCAGCATATGAGCGAGATTCAAATTGGCGACCACGACCGCGCCTACATTGCACGACCGCCCAGCGGCAGCGGGCCGGGCTTACTGCTGCTGCACGCTTGGTGGGGGTTGAACCCGTTCTTTACGCAGCAGGCCGACCGGCTGGCGGCCGCTGGCTTCGTGGTGCTTGCGCCCGACCTGAACTATGGCGAGCTTGCCAGCGACGTTGCGGCGGCTAACGATCTCATGAAGCGGCGCGATAACGAGCGGATCGCAGGCACGGTGCTGGCAGCCTGCGACGCGCTGCGCGGTGAAGCGAGCGTAACGCCCGGCCCGCTTGGTGTGCTTGGTTTTTCGATGGGCGCGGCCTGGACGATCTGGCTTGCCGCCGAGCGCCCTACGGATGTCGGTGCGGCAGCGCTGTTCTACGGCAGCGGATCCGCCGATTGGCGTGTGGCACGGGCGGCCATTCTCGGCCATTTTGCCGAAACCGACGAATGGGAGCCGCTGGAAGATGTGCAGGCGATGGAACAGGATATGCGCCAGGCTGGGCGCGATGTGGTGTTTCACATCTACCCCGGAACGAGCCATTGGTTCGTCGAAAGCGACCGCCCCGAGTATAATCCGGAAGCTGCCGAGCTGGCATGGCAGCGCACCATTGTATTTCTGAACGCGCAGCTTCGAGCCGCTGGTTAATCTTTTCTACTTAGGAGTTACGCAGTTGCCCAAGCGCTT
>JACMIM010000172.1 GCA_014381165.1 Roseiflexaceae bacterium | reverse complement strand
AGCGCCACACTCGCGCTGCCGCTGGCCGGTGGGGCCGCGCTGCTGCTGGCCGGCGCGGCGCTGGTGTATGCGACCCTCGGCACGCCAGGCTGGTACGGCGACCGGCTGTTCGTGGTGCTGCGCCCGCAAGCCGATCTCAGCCAGGCGGCAGCCATCACAGACGACGACCAGCGGCGCTCCTTCGTGTACACAACGCTGGCCACACACGCCAACGGAACCCAGGCCGATCTGCGCGCCCACTTGGCCCGCTTCGGCGTCGAAAGCACGCCCTACTACCTGGTGAATGCCGTCGAGCTGCGCGGCGGGCTGCTGGCCCGGCTGCTGCTGCTGGGCCGCAGCGAGGTCGAGCGGGTTATGCCCTCGCCGGTGATGCGCCCGATCGACCCACTGCCACCCGCGCTTGGCGGTGGTGCAGGGCAGCCAATGGGCGAGCCGCAGTGGAACCTGACCAGTATCGGGGCCGACCGCGTGTGGCGGGAGCTGAACGCGCGCGGTCAGGGCATCGTGATCGGCCAATCCGACTCCGGCGCGCAGTGGGATCACCCCGAACTGCGCGACAGCTACCGTGGCGCGGCGGGCGACCACGAGTACAACTGGCTCGACCCCTGGACAGGATCGCCAGCACCAGTCGACAGTAGTAGCCACGGCACGCACACGCTCGGCAGCGTACTCGGCAACAGCGTCGGCGTCGCGCCCGATGCGACATGGTTCGCCTGCGCCAATTTGCAGCGCAACATTGGCAACCCGGCGCTGTACCTCGACTGCATGCAGTTTATGTTGGCACCATACGCGCCCAGCGGCGACCCGCTGCGCGACGGCGACCCGCTGCGTGCGGCGGATGTGCTCAACAACTCGTGGGGCTGCCCGCAGGATTATGAGGGCTGTGATCCAGATTCGCTGAGAACGGCAGTCGACAACCTGACGGCGGCGGGGATTTTCGTGGTGGCCTCGGCGGGCAACGATGGGCCAGAGTGCAGCAGCATCGACGCGCCAATCGCGATCTACGAAAACGCCTTTTCGGTTGGCGCGATCGACCGGAGCGGCGATCTAGCCAGCTTCAGCAGCGTCGGCCCAGTCACTGTCGATGGCAGCGGGCGGATCAAGCCGGATATTCTAGCTCCCGGTGTCGATATCTACTCGGCGCTGCCAGGCGATGAGTATGGCGAGAACAGCGGCACCTCGATGGCTGGCCCACACATCGCCGGTGTGGTGGCGCTGATCTGGTCAGCCAACCCCGCGCTGATCGGGGAAATCGCCCAGACGCGCCAGATTCTGGCCGAGACCGCCAGGCCGTTCGACGAGCGTGGAACGGACTTCTTCGGGCCTGAGTCGTTCAACGTGTGTGCAGCATCCGCTGATCTGAGCGCGCGCCCGAATAATATCGCGGGCTACGGCGTGGTGGACGCATACGCAGCGGTGCAACGAGCGCTGGAATTGCGGTAGCGGTGGAAGGAGTACGGCGGCCCGTGAGAAGGCATAGTTCAGTTAGTAATCGTGCAGTGCTTTTCTAAACCTTTACTTGTGTTTATTGTCAAATTGCGTCGTGCATACGGAACGAGGCGATTCAATTCGGCTGATCAGTTGTCGTAAGGCAACGCGAACGGAGCGTAAAACATATGAGCAACAAGCGTGATGATACAGAGTTCAATGATGAGATGAAGCCAGAATACGATTTTTCAGGCAAGCAGGGTGTTCGTGGTAAATATTACCAACGACTCCGTGACGGCTATACCGTCAGAATACATCAGCAGGACGGAACCACTATCGTGCAGAACGTGGTGCGCCCCGAAGGCACAGTAGCACTGGATGCAGATGTGCGCGAGTTTTTCCCGGATGCTGAGTCTGTCAACAACGCCCTGCGTGGATTGATTCAGCTTCTTCCCACAAAGAAACGGCCTGCCTCTAACCGCTAGTTGACGCCGAGCAGCTGAAATACCATTGACGATGCTGCGAAGTGTCGAATAGCGAGGATTCCAGAAAGGCAATCGCCTTTCTGGAATCCTCGTTTTCATCCTTCAATGTCGATATGGCTAATTACCAGCCACTCATCGTGCAAACGACAGCTAAAGCGTTAGCGCCCGGCCGCCGGCTGGCCGACTACCGGCAGGAACGCGCGGCTGCTGTTTGGCGCGCGTGGGGCGTAGCCCACGGTGTTGACCTGAAGTGCGCCTGGCAGGAAGCCCTGCGCAACGTCGCGCCAGTCGACGAACTTGAAGTTGGTGCTGGCATTCTCCAGCTCGCCATCGTCCTCGACCAGCACCGCCGGGTCGTTCGAGCCATCGTGGACAACCAGCAGGCCGTTCGGGTAGGCACTGCCCAGGCCCACATTCACAATGTCCGCGCCGTCCGAATTCTGTACACCATCCGCCGCTGTGCCATCGCCCACGCGGAAGCTGCCCAAGTAGGCGTTCGCACCCTCGCGCGTGTACACGGCAAAGGTGCTGTCGCCCTGGCTCGACGCCAGCAGGTAGCCCTTGCCGCCTGGCAGATAGTAGATCACCAGGCCCTCGGCGTCGGCCTTCAGGTTGCCGCCGTTGGGGTAGACCTGGTCGATCTGGCTCGGCGCAGCCGTTACGTCTGGCTCCGCGCCGACTTTCCAAATGCCGGCCTTTTCCTGGGCGATGTACAGCGTGCCCAGCAGGTGATCGGCGACCATGCCTTCAATCTGCGCGTCCTCTAGCTCACCGCCCGCCGGGATTCGCAGCTTGAAACTGCGCACGGGGGTCGCACTGAGCTTGCCCGCCGCCCCAGCCACCAGTTCGAACTGCGCCACGGTGTCGGCGCTGCGCTGGCTGACGAACACAAAGGTTTTGCCACTCTTGGCGCTACGATACAGCGCGATGCCGTATGCGGTCTGTTGATCCACCAGCACCTGATCGTTGCCGGCGCTGAACAGGCGGCCCAGCGCTGGGTCGGTGATGTCGGTCAGCTGGCGGCTGGCCGGGTCGATCCGAAAGAACACCAGCTTGTCATTGCGCCGGTCGGTAGCCACGGCGATGTCGATCTGCTCCGCACCCAGCGTAAAGCCATACTGCAAATCGATGTTATTGTAGCGGATATCGGCGGGCGCAATCGTTTGCAGCACTGCGCCGGCTAGGTCGTAGACCTGTAGACCGCCATTCTTCAGTACGCCGATCACAAAACTTCTGCTCGGGTCGGTCGGGTGAACATAGATCGCCGGGTCGTCGGCATCGCCATTTGGCTCGCCGCCGGGCCGCACATCGGCATCGACCACTGGCGGCGTCTCGACCTTGGCCGTCACGGTGGTTACGGCCTGCACATCGGCCCAGACCAGCCGGTGATCGGAGGTGGGAAAGCCGGTGGGCGGGGTGAACACGCCGACCAGTCGGAACAGCGGGTCGGTGTTCAGCGGCCAGAACACCTCGGCGTCGATCATGCGCAGGCTGGTCGAGGGCAGCACGTAATCGACGCGCAGATTGCCGGGCGCGCCGTCGGCAAAGTCGGCGGTGTCGAAGGCTGGGTCGCCCTTGTGAACGGCGTTCGCGCCACCCTGGGCCGCCGCCTGCTGCGGGCCACCAGGGCTAGCCGGCGTAATGCTGGTGTTGACATTGGGCAGGTTCAGGATTTGCAGAATGGCACTGTCGACACTGTCGCCGTCCTCGGGGTCGGCATTCTGGTCGCCCATGATCACGAAGTTCGCGCCAGCTGTCAGCCCGCCGGTCGCACCCTTGTCGTCATACAGATAGGCGGCGCGGCCTGGTGAAACGTAATCGGCCCACAGGCGAATTTCATCGTGGTTGCGGCGCCCGTTGCGATCCTCCGGCCCGTCGAAGGTCGGCGGGGTCGGGTGGCTGACCAGCGCGTGAATCATGGTGCCATTGACATCGATCGGCACATCCCAGTGGCTCTTCGAGGACAGCCGAAACACGGCCAGCTCCTCGGCTGAGTACCAGTCGGCGGCGACCCCAGCGGTGGCCGGGTCGTCGGGCAGCAGCGCGCCAGGCAGATCCTTCCACAGGAACTTCTGAAAGGTGCGAATCTTGGCCGTGTCGATTGGGTATTTCGAATAGATCGCCATACCGAACTGGCCAGGAAACACGCCAAAGCCATACGCATCGTCGCCATAGCCGGCTGCGCCGGGCGTGGTGACGACCGCGCCATTGTTGTTCAGGTCGAAGCCGGAGGCGATACCGGTGTTGGATTCGGCGGTGTAGCTATAGGGGTAGGTGACGGCCAGCGCGTCGTTCTGGGCCACGGCGAGATAGTTCTGCTGAAACAGGCGTAGCGCCTGGCCCTGCGCGTCGTAGTCGAACTCGTTGATCAGCACGACATCGGGATTGACCCGCTGGATGGTCTCGGCGGCATTCTTGGCCTGCTGATTGTCGGGCGTGGACAGGTCAGTTACCAGCTGGCCGGTGGCGTTGCGGTTGAGCGATGCGTTAAAGCTGGCGAAACGGACTGGCGCGGCGATCGGGGCCTGGCCTGGTGCGGTGGCGCGCGGCGGTGCGCTGGGCGCGGCGGCGACGGTTCCAGCCAGCAGGGCGACGAGCACGACAGCCATCATGGGCATACGAGCAAACATCTTTTCTCCTCGCTTCATACAGGGCGCACGGTCGCACAAACCCCACGAATGGCAGGATTGTGTGCATGTGTGCGGGCAATGAGTCGGCAGAGTATAGTCGAGGAGTGTTAACGATAGGTAATGAAATCAGCAAGCGCAGATTAAGATCGGCGCATCAGCGCCGGGTCAGCCGAACCGGGTAGTAGAACGTACACCCAATAGCCCAGCGCTTCAGCGCCGGGTCAACCAATCAGCGCCCGCCCGGCCATAAAGAACGCGGCGGCGTCGAACACGAAGAATGCTCCCACGATGATGCAACTGTATTTAATCAGGCGTGGCATCCACACGGCTAGCCCGCGATTGACCCGTTCGATGGTTTGTACGAAATGCTGCTGGGCCTGCATATACAGCAGCAGAAAGCCAAACAGTGGCAGGGCGAATATCAGATTGTAGATGCCAAGGCCAGCCAGATTGCCAAGTAGGCTCAACTGGGCCTGTGCAAGCCGCTCGATGGCAACGAAATAGGGCAGCGCAGTCGTCAGCTCGTTGACCATGACGATCATGCCAAGCCCAAAGGTGTGGATTGGCTGGAGCGAACGTGGTTTGCGCGCTTCACCAACTTCGGCTGGTTTGAGCCGCAGCAGCAGGCCGAACACAAGCAGGCCCAGGCCGAGCAGCAGCTCGCCGCCGCGAAAGACTGCGGGATCGATCGAGCTGAAAAAGGTAGTAATCAAGCTGCGCAAGCCACCAAGAACCAGCACACCGCCGAGATAATTGGCCACGATCACGCCGGCAATGTAGCTCAAAACACGCGGGATCGGGCGGGGTGTTGTCAGCAGGTACAACTGCGCGACGAACAGCGACGGATTTAGACTATCGACAAAGGCAATGCCGACAAGCGCCAGGATAAGGCCGATGCTCATAATGCTTCTCCTGCGATCAAGGCGAACAGCGCATCGCGCTGGCGCTGGCGGCTGGCATCGTCGGTCGCAGCTACATCAAGCAGGCGCTCGCTCCAGAAGGCGTCGGCGGCCTGCCGCACGATTGTGGCGCGCTCCGCTGGCACGCCGTCGTCGAGCAGGCGCGCTTGCCAGCGCAGGAAATCGCCGCGCACGAGTTCGAGTAGCCCCGGCTGGGCGGTGATCTGGCTGAGCAAGTTGACGAACACATCGAGCGGCGGTGCATGATCAGCATAGGTCGCCGCGACATAGGCCCGCAGCCAACGGCCTGGCTGGTCTGGCTCGCCGGCAGCTCGTTCTGACACCTGCCGCTCGAACGACGCGAACAGCTCACGTAGCACAGCCTCGACAAGCGCTTCCTTGCTGGCGAAGTGATGCAGCAGCCCACCCTTGCTGACGCCCGCGTGCTTGGCCACAGCCTCGAGCGTCAGCGCTTGGGCACTGTGGTGAGATAGCCAATCAGTTGCGGCATCGATCAGGCGCCGACGGGTATCTTTGCGCTCAAAATCTATCATGGTCTTCTCCGATAAACCGTCCAGACGGTCGGTTACACATATATCATACCGTCTGGACGGTCGGTTGTCAAGTGGTTTTGGGCGGATAGTTCTGGTAGCAGGACAGGTTGTTACGCATTTGGCTGGAACAGCGCTGGCGAGCGTTACCTGCGGGCAGTGGCTGGGTGGCGCTCCGAAGGAATCTGCGGAGTACTAGCATGTGCGCCGTGGCTGACCCGCTGAGCGACCACGATGCTGATCAGAACGACCAGCACGCCCACCACCTGCATGATACTCAAGGTCTGACCTAGCACGAGAAACCCGGCGACTACGGCGACGACCGGGCTGAGCAGGGCAAGAAACGTCACGCGGGCGGCGCTAAACCGCTCGATGCCCCGAAACCACAGGGCGTAGGCCAGGCCGGTGTTCACAATTCCTAGGTACGCAAACCCGGCGATACTGCGAGCATGCAGCTGTGGTGGCGGCCCCTCGACAAGCAGCGCAAGCGGCAGCAGAATTAGCCCACCGGCGACGAGTTGCCAGGCCGTAAAGACCAGCAGCGGTGCCGGACGGCCCCAGCGCTTGGTTAGGATGGTTCCAGTGGCCATTGCACCAGTGGCGGCAAGCGCGGCACCAACGCCGATTGTGTCGAGCCGCGCGGCAGGGCCTAGGACAAGCAGGCCCACGCCAACAATGCCTACGCCTGCAGCCACAATCCGGCTCCTGGTTGGTTGGTCGCCAAGCAGCGGCCAAGCGAGCAGCACGACCAGCAGCGGCTGGATGGCTCCCATCGTCGCAGCAACACCGCCAGGCAGGCGTGCGGCAGCCACAAAAAGTAGGGCAAAGAAGACACCAATATTGAGTGCCCCTAAAGCCAAGATGCGCCACCACCAGATTCCTGTGGGAAGCTGACGTACATACGCGAGGAGCAGCAGTCCAACGGGCAAGGCGCGGAGCACAGCGATCAGCAGGGGACGATCATGTGGCAGCAACTCCGTTGCGATCAGGTATGTGGTTCCCCAGGTTATCGGAGCCAAAGAGGTAAGCGCAATATCTCGCATGATCTATCTCCATAGTGAATATCTTGATATCAAAGTATCCACTATATAGTATAACTACAGAAGACTTGATGTCAAGCCTCTTTACATCAAACTATTTTGAGGTACACTAGGGTTATGGATAATGATTATGTAGACACTATTCTGAGGCAGTGGCAGCGCGAGCGCCCCGACCTCGATGCGTCGCCGATGGGCGTGATCGGGCGCATCTCGCGGGCTGCGCGTGCGCTCGGTCGTGCGCTCGATGCGACGTTCGCCAGCTTCGGTTTGAACGGCGGCGAATTCGACGTACTCGCAACCCTGCGGCGCTCGGGGCCACCCTATCGCCTCACACCGACTGAACTCTTCAGGGATCTCATGCTTTCTTCGGGCGCAATGACCAACCGGCTCGATCAACTGGAGCGGGCAAATCTTGTTGCGCGTACACCTGATCCGTCCGACCGCCGGGGAACGCTCGTCGCTCTAACAACGCAGGGGCAGGAACTTGTCGACGCTGCCGTGGCCGCCCACCTTGCCAATGAGCATCACCTGCTCGACGCGCTTTCGTCCGACGAGCGCGCGCAGCTTGCGCAGCTCCTGCGCAAGCTGCTGCGCTCGCTTGAGGACCGACCCAGCATTGGGAACAGCGGCGACAATAGTTAATCATAACACCATGACGAACCGTTGCCGGACTCCAAACATGGGCTACTCGATCGTCAGCACCTTCACGAAGTCGGTTTTGCCAACGCCCATGATTGGGTAGCCCCCAGTCATCACCACGGCCTCGCCGGGCTTGGCGTAGCCACGGGCCTTGAACTCGATCTTGACATACTCACTTAACTCGGCCAGGTCGTGAATGTCTTCGCTGAACAGCGGCGTGACGCCCCAAACCAAGTT
>JACMIM010000171.1 GCA_014381165.1 Roseiflexaceae bacterium | reverse complement strand
GCACAGTGTTGCCCAAGCGCTTTCATTTCGCCTGCGGCGGGCAAGGAAATAACAAATAATTGTTTCGTTGTTTGGTGCAAGGCACCAAACAACGAAACAAAAAGATAGATGTTCCATACTGTAGATATAGCAATCCTATTGGATTACCAAAAAAAGCGAAGGGGATTTCTCGGGGCTGAAGCCCCCAACCCCGGCTTTGCGCTTTGCGCGTTCGTGACTCAGATAGGATTGCACGAGACCCATTAAAGCTTACGCCTTGTACGACTGCGCCACTTGCTGCGCTAGCTCCAGGATGCGCTCGGCTCGGCGCGTGTACGTGTGGTCGGCCACAGCAGCGCGGCCTGTAGCCTCGCGCGCTGCCCGGTTGGGATCGTGCAGCGCGAACTCCAGCGCCCGCGCCATGTCGCGCACATCACCACGGCGGAAGTAATAGCCAATTTCTGGGGGCAAAATCTCCATCAGCGCTGGGATATCGGGCAGCACAACCGCGCGACCCACCGCCAGGTACTCGAACAGCTTCAGCGGTGATGCCGTAACATCGGTAACTGTGTCGGGGATGACCAGCACATCGGCGGCCCGCAGGCAGCGCGCCACGATCTCCTGAGGCTGCTGGCTAACCCACAGCACCGCGTGCTCCAGCGGCAGGCCGTCCTGCACGGCTTTGAGCTGCGCCACTTCGCCAGCGCGCCCGCCGACCAGTGCGAGCATTGCGCCGGGTACGGCCGCCCGCAGCGGCACCATGGCCTCCAAGAGTTTGTCGAGGCTGCGGTATGAAAAGGTCATGCCTGCATACACAATCAGCGGCAGGCGCATTTCCAGCCCAAAAGCTTGCCGGGCTTCGTACTTGTCGCCCGGCGCTATCTTCGTATCATCGAAAGCGTCGGGGATAACAGCCACCTCGGCGCTCGCTCGCCAGCCCAGCCGCGCCAGCAGCCGCCGAAAATCATCGGTAAGCGAAGCAACGGCGGCGCTGTGGCTGAGCGCCATGCGATCGACCAGGTGCAGGAGCGGTTGGGCGACCCGCTCTTTGGCCCGCGAGGGGTTCCAGCTTTCCAAATCGTGGGCTTCGTAGATAACCGGAATGCCCAGCAGCGGCCCCCACAGGCCGGCCCACCAGGCCGCGCCAATCACTTCGCGAATATAGACCACGCCGACTGATTGGCCGCGCGCTCGTTCGGCAGCGATCACGGCTGCAGTCATTGCCGCATACACCGAGCGCTCGGCGTAATACCACAGGGTGGATTTCTTGAACTTCGAGAGCTTGCCAATTGCAGGCCGAGGCAGGTGTCGCGCGCCCAGTTCTGCAAAGCGGCTCGGCTCACGCAGCCAGCGCGGGATCAGGGCCAGCGTATTCGGCGCAATTCGCTTCAGTTCGCGCAGCGTCGTATAGGTCTGAATAGCATTGGCCGACTTCAGGGTCAGGCTGGTGGGGTAGGCAATATAGGCTAGTCGCATACTGTGTATCATCACTGTGCGCAGCGCGCCTGGCTGCACTCGTCTTCATTCAACTTCGCTATTGTACCGCATCTTGCTCGACATGATCACGATACAGCGTATGATTACACAACCCAAACGTATGTGTGATCCAAGTTGAGGTTGAGGACGGCTGAGGACATTGGCTTCATTGCGTACAGGTAGTGAAACCAACGCATGCGTAGGGGCGAACCTTGTGTTCGCCCTCCGTGTTTTGCTTGCTTACGCAATTGTTTACGCTGATGTTCACGGCGACATGCGAACATACACCTGAGCGAAACGAATATGTAGCGGACTGGATGTGCTGGCCTCACAGGTGGCACGGCTCAGTTCCCATTGAGAAGGACGAACGACGAACCTATGGCAACTCCCAAGATTGCAATCATCATCAGCAGCACCCGCGAAACGCGCTTTGCTGACAAGCCGGCGCAGTGGCTCTACGATATCGCACGCCAGCGCAGCGACATCAGTGTCGAGCTGCTCGACTTGCGCGACTTCCCGATGCCCTTTTTTGACGAAGTAGCGTCGAACCTCTACGCACCATCGCAGAACGAAGTCGCGCAGCGCTGGCAGAAGAAAGTAGCTGAATTCGATGGCTATATCTTCCTGGTAGCTGAGTACAACCGCAGCATCACAGGGGTATTGAAGAATGCCCTTGACTACGCCTACACCGAATGGAACCGCAAAGCGGCTGCATATGTTGGCTATGGCAGCGTGGGCGCAGCGCGTGCGATCGAGCACCTACGCAACATTTCGGTCGAGTTGCAAATGGCACCAACCCGCACGGGCGTCCATATTCAGGGCGGCGATTTCTATGCCGTCTGGCAGCAGGGCAAGAGCCTGAACGAGCTTGCCTACCTTCAGCCAAATGTCACAACCATGCTCGACGAGCTAGTCTGGTGGACAACCGCGCTCAAGACCGCGCGCGAAAACACGGTTGAAGCAGAACTCGTGTCGTAGTTCTACTGGCCCGGCGCTTTAGCGCCGGGCGGGAAACAACACGGGGCGGGCTGGAAAATTCCAGCCCGCCCCGCTTTGTTGTTCAGCATACCTGCTACCGATTGATGACTGGCACGTAGCTCTTGATGGGAGTGTAGCCAGGAGCTAGCGTGACTTTGCCGCTTACCAGCGTGCCTGTCGAGGCGTTGCCCGCGCCGTCGAGGAACTTGACATACACGTAATAGCTGCCCTCGGCACCGGTCAGGCCGGAGCTACCAGTGCTGGTGGTCAGCGCGTATGGAACGCTGAAACTGCCGCTGCCGGCGTTCGGCACAGCGATCGGCGACCACTGGAGGGTGCTCTCATCACTGTTCAGCGCCGCCTCGGTCAGCGGAACATCACCCCTGATAGCAGCGACCCACACGCCCCAGTAGGGCTTGCCAGCGGTTTCGCTGTACACGCGGTCGAGCACGGTTGCACTGATCGTCAGCGTGCGAAGGAGCTGTAAGTTATCTCCAGCGACAGTCAATGTTCCACCTGCGTTCAGTAGCGGCGCGCCAGCATTATCCTGGACAGCTTCATTGGGGTGGCGCGGGTCGAACACCGGCTTTACTTCGAACGAGGCGCTGCTGCCCAACTTGTCCGCTACCGTGACGGTTGTTGCGGGCTGCAACCCCAGCGCCGCCGTTAGCGGAAAGGTCACCGCCTTGACAATCTGCTTGCCAAGGTACTGTTCGTTGAAGATTGGGGCACCCGTGCTCGAGGTTGCGGCGACGGTATTTAGCCCTGAGCAATCGCCACGATCGCCAATCGCAAGCTCAAACGAGTGATCGCGGGTATGCCCATCGGCACCGCCGAACGCGCCCTGCTGCCATGTCGAAAGCCTGCCCGTCTTGGGGCTGATGCCGACACTGGCCTGGACTGCGTTATCGAAGGTGATCGCATCAGCTTCGACGGTCGTATCGAGTTGGCCGGTGGCGCTGCGCGTCTGTACAAACAGCGTCAGTGGGGTACAGTTCGCCGTTTGCAGGGCTGCCGGAATGGGAATCTCCATCGAGTTGTCGGCCTCGTAGGCCACAAAGCCCTGGCCGGTGGTCGCTGAGTCCGAATTGGCATCGGTTGGCGGCGCATTCCACTTCCAGCGGATGTCGCGCGGCGAACCGCTGACGTTTTTGAAATCCACCGTGACCGTGGGTTCTTTGCTGGTGGGCAGGTCTCCCTCGATCACCGGGGCGGCGTTGGGGGAGATGCCATCAGACGGCGAAGCAAACAGCAGGTAGCGTGTATCCATACCACTACCTTCAAAGCGTTCGAACGTCATATGCGCGTAAGACTGGTCAGTCAGGTTTGTCGACAGGTAGGCATTCGCGAGGTATGTGCCCTGTCCAGGCGTAAAGAACGGCCCCTTCCAGTCACCACCACGCGGTTTGAACATATAGTACGCATCACGGTTGCCTGAATCGCGGCTGACCCAGCCGACGTGAAGATTGCCTACAGCATCAACCGCTATGCCGACCGTGCCGGTTGGATCAACAACGTTGGCGAGCGTTGCAACACCATAGTTATTTGGGCCCTTACGCTCCGCGTATTGGACTCTGCCGCTCACCGAGCGCCACGCCACATAGACGACGCCATTGCTATCGATAGCTGCGGTTGGGTTCGCCAAAAAGTTTTCGCCTTTGCTGCCAGCAGCGACACGCTCGACAACAAACCCACTGCCATTCCAGATAGCGGCATAGATACCAGTGCCGTTATAGTCATAATGCGCAACTGCGGCACTTCCGTTTGGTCCAGTCGCAATTGCAGCAACTTCAAAGGCTTCATTATCGCTCAGGGTTTGAATATCGCTCCAGCTTGCGCCATTGTCCCGTGACACCGAGTAGACAAAGCGTGCGGCCCCATTCAGGCTTGGGTCATCATAGACGACCAAAATAGTGCCATCGCTCAATACTCCAATATCGACAAATGCGTTGAGATCGCGATCAGCCCGTATGGTTCGCACTGGCCCAAGCGTGCCGTTCGTAAGACGCTGGCGTGCATACACACCACTAAATTGATCGATCCACGCGGTCCAAACCGAACCATCAGGAGCAGCAGCGACTGCAGTGTTGGCGAATCGCTCGCCACGCGCCTGGTCATTTGCTGGCCCCAATATGGTTGGTTCGCCAATTGTGGTGGCTACATCTTGCTTAACCCATAATCGAGAAGTATCATCAGCTGAACCGCCCAGATAAACAGTACTACCTGCTGTTGCTGAATTTGGATACTTGGCATTGTTCGAACCAGATAGGATGACGCTTGCCAGCAGCTTTGGGTTCGCCGCTTGAGCACCAACGCTGCCAACGAGCGCACCGAGTAATCCCAAACACACCACGCTTGCCACCATCGGCTTCAACGTTCTTTGTATCCGCATGAACACTCCCCTACATGGTATATACACGGATTTCCTTAGTTGTGACCGCATGTGCTTGTTTACTCAGCGGTGATTGTGACATCGTCGAAGCGAATATTTCCAATCGCGCGTGTGTACAGGCCAGCCTCACCAGCACGCAAGGAATTGTCAGTCGCTTCGAGAATGACCACTCCGTCTAAGCTCGCCGTGAGCACAGCGCCCTTGAGTGAGAACGTAGCAGTGTGCCAGACGCGCTGGGCATATCCTGTGCCGCCTTCGACTGCAACGACTGTCGAAACACCATCGACGACCTTCTCCAGCACGAACTTGTCTTCGTTGGCATAGGGCGCACCGGTGGCGCGGAACCGATAGAAGCTATCACCTTGGCGTCGTGCGACGATGCCGAAGGTGGCGTTATCCTCGTCATAGAAGTTGACGCTGACGGTGTAGTCCGCCCACTGCGGATCGCCCGTGATGGCAAGAATCTCGCGTGTGCTCGTATTCTGAGCCGGCCCATAGCCATCCTGGAACAACGCTCCGTCGACAATCGTCCAGTTGGCTTCCTCGCCCGCAATAATTTCTTCGAGATCGACGAACCGCCAGCCACCTGGGACTTGGCTGCCACTGAATGATTCATTCAAGAGCACATTCTGGCCACGGGCGCTGCTATTCGCGCCAGGTGCGGCTGGAATAGTTGGCGTCGGAGCAAACACCGGCATCTGAACTACGGGTTGCTCCGCTTCCGCTTGGCCACTGCGCGCTGCAAGCAGCCCCAGAGCGCTGAGTACGCCGATGGAAACAAGTGTTGCAAGTAGGACAATCCAGCGGGATTGTTTCATGAAATGTGCTCCTTTTGAATGAGGGAAGATTTGCTGGTGGTGAATGTATGTACCCAGCCCACCTTATGACGTTGCGGCATGGAGAAGGGTTCCAATATACAACCTGGAGTGCGCCCAATTGAGACCAAATAGATGCGTTTGATTGCCAACTACAGGGTTCGTTGGCAAGCCGTCATCACACGATTGCACCCTCTATCAAGGGCGCGTGAACTGTAGCATCAGGCAGGTATTTTGTCAATACAACCCGAGGAAACCAAACGGTAACTCTATGCTAGCTCTTCTCAACGGCCTGCGTGTAGTGCCTGTTGATACAACGATACCAGATCGGCTGCGACCCCCGCCGATCGAAATC
>JACMIM010000170.1 GCA_014381165.1 Roseiflexaceae bacterium | reverse complement strand
TTGGAGTCATAAGGCACCAATGTCCTGCTCATGTACCGTGCAAAAAGCCAATCTTAGTCTGGAAAGGTGTTCTTCCTAGGACGAAGACCTAAGCTGTCGAGTGCATTCTTCCAAGTTTCATAGTATGCTGGGTTTATTGAGAGACTCTTTCTCTTGGGCAATCGCATCTGGTTTGCCAGGAAGAGGATTATAGGCTAGTCTCCTGACAGAGCCGTTTTCTCTGTCAGGAGTTAGCCAATGACCGAAATTTGGAACCGCCTGTATGATGCCTTTGCCAGCGTCACAGACCCACGTGTAGACACTACCAAACATCACTCGCTCATTGATATCATCAGTATTGCAATTTGTGCCGTTATCTGTGGTGCCGACTCGTGGGTTGCCATCGAAACTTTTGGCAAGGCCAAGCAATCCTGGCTGGAACACTATCTGGCTTTACCCAATGGCATTCCCTCGCACGATACATTTGGCCGGGTCTTTGCTGCGCTCGACGCCGCCGAGTTCCAGGAGCACTTTATTTGTTGGGTACGCGCGATCTGGCCCGCCGAATTGGGCGAAATCATCAGCGTGGATGGCAAAACGCTGCGTGGTTCGCACGACCGCGCAATCGGCAAAGCAGCAATTCATCTGGTCAGTGTCTGGGCGCAACACAGCCGACTTGTGCTTGCCCAGCGTGCGGTCGACACCAAGTCGAATGAGATAACGGCGATTCCAGCCGTGCTGAAGCTGCTTGATTTGACGAATTGCACGGTGACCATCGACGCAATGGGCTGCCAGACGGCGATAGCACGCCAGATTGTTGAGGGTGGCGGTGAGTACGTGCTAGCGGTCAAAGCCAATCAAGAGCAGTTGCACAGCGATATTGTTGACACCTTTCACTACGCGGCCGATGACGGCTGGAAAGATGTCGCATCGAGTCACACCCAAACAGTTGAGGCTGGCCACGGGCGGGTCGAGACGCGCGACTACTGGCTGATTACTGAGCCAGACGACCTGCGCTTTCTCAACCCAAAAGGTGTATGGCGCAACGTGGGCGCGATTGGAATGGTCGTTCGTCAGCGCACGATTGGTGGCGTGACAAGCGAGGAAACCGGCTACTACTTGTTAAGCGGCACACCAACAGTTGAACACTTCGCTAGGGCGGTACGTGGCCACTGGGGAATTGAAAACCAGGTGCATTGGGTGATGGATGTCACGTTTCACGAGGATGCGAGTCGCATTCGCACCGGCGACGGTGCGGTGAACTTTGCACTGTTGCGACATATTGCCCTCAACCTGCTACGACGAGACACGAGCGCGGGAAGCCTTCGTACTAAGCGCTTTCGCGCCGCACTTGATGATTCCTATTTGCTCCAGGTTCTCCAAGCTTAGATGTGATTGCCCTACATTTTGACGCCGCCCGCTCGGAGGCGTACAATACCCGGCGCACCTACGCGGCTGACGCCGCTAGCTGGCAGTACGAAGCCCGCCTGCGCGGGCTGAAGACGATGGGTAGCCCGCGCGGGCGGGCTTTGTAAATAGAGCCAGCGGCTTCAGCCGCCAGGCGAATATCGAGGTTGGGCATATGTTTGGGCTGTTTCCACCTGATGATCCATTTTTGCTGAATATCGGCTTTTTGCAGCTGCGTTGGTACGGCGTGTGTATTGTCGGCGGGGCCATGCTGGCGGCCTACATCGCGTCGCGGCGGGCCGTGCCACACGGCTTCTCTGCCGACGATGTATGGAACCAGTTGATGCTGGGTCTGGCGCTGGGCGTGCTGTGCGCGCGGCTGTATTACGTCGCCTTCTCCTGGCAGGAGCGCTTTGCTGGCCAGTCGCTGCTGTACATCCTGAATCCGCAGAATGGTGGTCTGGCGATTCACGGCGCACTGATCGGCGCGTTCCTCTCGGCGGTGATCTACACGCGCTGGCGCGGGTTGCCGTTCTGGCAGTGGGCCGATATCTGCCTGCCGACGGTGCTGGTGGGCCAGGCGATTGGTCGGCTGGGCAATTTCTTCAACCAGGAGGCGTATGGCCGCCCGGTCGAGAACGGCCTGCCGCCATTCGGCCTGCGCATCGAGCAACAGCACCGCGTCGACCCGTTCCGCACTATGGCGCAGTACCCATTCGATACGACCTTTTTCCACGCCACGTTTCTGTATGAACTGAGCTGGAACCTACTGGGCTTTGGGCTAATCATGTGGCTGGAGCGGCGGCTGCACGGTTGGCTGCGCAGCGGCGACCTGGCGGCGTTCTATGCGATCTGGTATGGCGTGGGCCGCTTCTGGGTCGAGGCGCTGCGCACCGACAGCCTGTGTACCAATGGCATCGGCGGTGCCTGCGGCGAGGCATTCCGCGCCGCCCAGCTGGCCTCGATCGCGCTCGTCCTGATCGGCCTGGTTGGCCTGGTATTCAACCACTTGCGCAGTGTACGTTCGGCACAGGCACAGGTTGAGGCACAGGTGTAGCAGTGACAATTTGGCTCGCCTCAGCAATCGCTTCTGAAGAGACTCGTCCACCATAGCCGGCAACGATCTCTTCTACTGTTTCGCCCCATGCACACCGAGCGCAGGCGGGTTGAAACCCGCTGCTACTATGCAAAACGTCCTGAAGCGCGTTAAACGCGGTTGAACGCGCTTCAGCGCGTTTTGGCGTGTCAGACGCCGGATTCATCCGGTGGCCGTGGTGGCGGGTATAGCAACATCCACCGGCAAAGGTCGCATTGACGTGACCCAAATCTCCTGCTAGGATCGTTCGTAGAAATATCCAGCCATACACGCTCATCACCGATAGATCTAAGGAGATCGCTCATGGCTACTGCCGATGCGACGACCGGCATGCCGCCGTTCATCAACCGCAGGCTCTCGATCGCCGAGTGGCTCGATTACGTGGCCAACTACGATTTTGGCCCGCTGCCGCCCTCCCGCGTTGTGCTGCACCACACCTACATCCCCAACCTCCAGCAGTGGCAGGGCAGCGCCAGCATGAAGGGCATGCAGACGTTCTACGGGCGCAAAGGCTGGACGTCCGCACCGCACTTGTATGTCGGCGACGACGGCATTTGGCTGGCCACGCCGCTGCGCGAGATCGGCATCCACGCTGGTACTGGCAATTCTGGCCGCACCAACGGCCAGCTGTGGTATAGCATTGGCCTTGAGATGATCGGCTACTACGATAAAGTTCGCCCGAGTGGTGGCGTCTGGGAAGCCTCAAAAGCCGTGCTCGGCGGCCTTTCGAAGCGCCTTGGCATTGCACCGCGTCAGCTGATCTCGTTTCACCGCGATTACACTAACCAGAAGAGCTGCCCCGGCTGGGCCGTAACTAAAGAATGGGTTTGGGCCGAAACCGAGGCCTGGATGAACAACCAGCAGCGCCCGCCCGAGCCAGAGCCGCCGGTTCAATTCGGCAGCCCAACCCCCGAGGTCGAAGAGCTGATCGAGTTGCTGATGGAGGAAAGCTACAAGCGCCGTGGCGAGGGCTACAACTCCGACTGGGCATTCCACCAGCACGCTGTGCAGAACGGGCTGGGCTTTCCAATTGGTAAGAGCGCCCGCATCGATCTGGATGGCAAAGGCTATGCCTATCAAGCCTTCGCACAGGATACGCTCTACAACGAAATCCCGCATTGGGGCGATGTCCAGCGCCTTTCAGCTATACTCCAAGGCAGCGTACCAACGGGCGGCCTTAGCCGCGCCCTGCTCGACGCCACCTATAAATCGGTCGGCGCGACCTTCCACCCCGAGTGGGCCTTTCACCAGTATGCCATGACCACACGGCTCGGCCCGCCGCTTGGCGAAAGCGCCAAGATCAAGCTCGGCACGGCGGACTATGCCTTTCAGGTCTATGCGCTCGACACCCTGTACAACAAGGTGCCAAACTGGGGGGATATTCACCGGTTGAGCGAGCTGGCAGGCACCGCCGACCGTGCGCTGGCGCAGCTGCGCGACGCACTGCTGGCCGAGACCTACAAGCGTGGCGCGGGCGCGGCCTACCACGCCGATTGGGCCTTCCACCAGCTGGCCCGCGCCTGGAATCTGGGCGCGCCGCTGTCCGATTCGTACCGCGTGACCTCCGGCGCAACCCAGTACGCCATTCAAATTTTCGCTACCGACACGCTCTACAATCTTATTCCCAACTGGAAAGATGTTATGCGCGTCAGCTCGCTAACCGGTGGCGGCGCGGCGGTACTTGGCGTCGAGATGCCCGAAGAGCCGATCGTGTTGAGCGCCGACACGCAGTTCGAGCCAGCGCCGGCACCGTACCATATTTTTTCCTACCGCGCACCATTCGCTGCGCCCACCGCCTACACCTCACGCAGTGGCTCGCGCGTTCGCATGATCGTGCTGCATGGCGATGATAGCCCATCCGACACAGCCCTGGCCCTGATGACCACGCCCGGCGCAAAGGACATGACCCACTACTACATCACCAGCGACGGCCTGATCTACCGGTTGATCGGCGACGAAAAGGCCGCGCTGCACGCCGGCATGGCCGAATGGGCTGGTCGCCACCAGAACATCAACCGGATCAGCCTGGGTGTGACTGCGCAACGTGGGCCGGACGGCTACACGCCCGAAACGCTGCACGCGCTGAACTGGCTGGTCGCGACCCTGCGCGCCCGCTACGGAATCGCCGCCAATGCGGTCGTCGCCTGGGGCACGCTCGACGACACCGCCGATGGCACCGACGTGCCCTGGAACGCCACCAGCGCCCAAGTTCTGGTCGAAGCGTAAAGGAAACCGCATGCCAATTCCTAATTCCCAAATCACCACTGCTGCTGTCCTGCTGGTTGCGGCGGAAGATACGGTTGCCGATCTGCTCGCGCGGCTACCCAGTGATCGAGTTCAGCGGGCGTTTACGTTTGTGGTTTTCCCAGCAGCTGCAGGGCGCTACTGGGTGCTGCGCTGGCAGGCGGTCGAGCAGATCGCGCGCACGTTCGGCGGCAATCTGCTTGGCAGGCCAGTTGGCGAACTGCCTGGCCTGCCAGCGCCTGTGCCAGCAGTCGATGTCGCGAGCAACCAGCAGGAGGCGCGCCAGCTGCGCGACGAGCAGCGCCCGCTGCGTGCGCTGGTGGTGCTGAACGGCGATACGTTTTTGGGGCTATTCGTGCAGGTCGAGCGCTCCGCCGCCGATCCTGGCGACGATCCGTTCCAGCCGCTGGCCTCGGCTGCTCCCGAGGTCGAAACGAATGGCGGCGGTGGTAGTGGCGACTTCACGCTTGGTGGCGACCCTATCGAAGCGCTTCCGCAGCCGTCGGTGCCCACGCCGCCCGCCCCGCCAGCGCCCCCGCCCGACGAGCGCGTGATCAATGCCTGGATCGGCGACCACGAAAAAGACCAGCCGCTCCAAGTCGGTGAGAGCTATGAGCTGAAGTTCAATGTGGATAGCCCTCGCAAAGGTGTGGTTGCCACCGCCGCCTTTGCCAGCGAGAAACTATTTGCCGACCCCGCTCTCAAGGAGGCCGAGCTGATCGTATTGCTGGACAGTGATGATTTTGAGATTGTTGGCGACGATCAAGCAACGCTCAAAGTTCCGCGCGCTGGCAAATCGCGCAACAATGCCACCTTCGCGATCGTGCCGCGCGCCAATGGCGCAGGCGAAGTGCGGGCCATGTTCTTCGCCAACGGGCGCATTTTCCAAAAAATGAAACTGACCCTCCAGGTGGGCGCGGTCGCGCCGCGAACACTGGTGCTGAACGCCGAGGCCAGCGGCAAGACCCTGGGCAGCGTGGCGGCTGCGCCAGCGCGTGGCCAGGAAGTCGATCTGGTAATCCTCAAGAAGGACGCCGGCTATGAGTTCATCCTGAACAGCGGCGGCTTCAAGCGCGCCGTGGTAAACCTGAGCGAGGCCCAGATCGCCGATATCGCGGCTTCGGCCCGCACTGCGCTCAAGGACGCGGTGTATGTCAAGGACGGCGGGCGCTTTGTCTACCAGTCGCACGATACGAACATCCCCGCCGCCGCCCACGCGCAGACGCTCAAAGGGCTGATGGGCGCGGGCTTCGATCTGTTCGAGGCGTTGTTCTTCGCCCCCGGCAGCGGCGCGGACGCCAACGAAATGGGCCGCGTGCTGCGCCAGAAATCGCGCGCGAACAAGCTGAATATTGCGATCGTCGCCGAGCGCTTTGCCTTTCCCTGGGCTATGATCTACGATCGCGACTACGATCTGGAACAGGTCAACCCCGAGGGCTTCTGGGGCTTCAAGCATGTGATCGAGTATACGCCGGAGTTCCGTAGCGCCAGCCCAGTCAGTTTCACACCCGAGATCGAGGCCGGCGCTGCGCTAGAAATGGCCTTTGTGGTCAACACCACCATCGACGACGAACTCAAGCGCAAAGGCGCGACTGTGGAGGTGATCAAGCCCCAGCAGGCCTTTCTGCAGCAACTGGCGGGCGTGAAGGTTCGTGAGTACCCCAACGGCAGCGACCTCGTGCGCTTGCTCAAGGACGGTACCGGCACCACGCAGCTAATCTACTTCTACTGCCATGCCGAAAGCGGCCTGCCCGGCGAGGCTGGCGGCGTCGACGCCTCGCGCGTGATGCTCTCGGACGGCTGGATTACGCTAAAAGACCTCAAGCGAGCTGCGCCGCTCAGCGGGGACAATATGCAGAGCTGCCCGCTGGTGTTTCTGAACGCCTGCGAAAGCGCCGAACTTAGCCCCTATTTGTATGATGGGCTGGTGCCCTACCTGATCGCAAAAGGCGCGCGCGGCGTCGTAGGTACCGAGGTAAACACGCCCGCGTTGTTCGCCGCCGAATTCGCCAAAACGTTCTTGGAGCGCTTTACCGGCGGCGGCCAGCCACTCGGCGAACTGCTGCTCCAGATGCGCCGCGAGTACCTCAACGGCAAGAACAACGTCATGGGCTTGGTCTATGCGCTGCACTCCGGCGCGGAGGTGGTTGTGAGGCGGGCGTAGAAGAGGAAAGAGCAAAGAACAGAGAACAAGGGTAAGAACAAAGAACCGCCGGAATTCCGGAGTTCCCGATCCGAGGAAAGAACAGAGAACAGAGAACAAAGAACCGCCGGAATTCTGAGGTTCCCTGTTCTCTGTTCTCTGTTCTCTGTTCTCTGTTCTTTGTTATAATACCCGCCTATGAACGAGCACACCATCTACGATCACGTCGGCGGCGACGCGCCGTTTCAGCGGTTGATCGACGCATTTTATGTTGGTATCGAGCAGGAGC
>JACMIM010000169.1 GCA_014381165.1 Roseiflexaceae bacterium | reverse complement strand
GGCGGGCGAGTGTCGCTGCTGGGCAGCGAGGGCTTGCGGCGCGCGGTGATCAGTACAAACAGGCCACCGGTCGCGACGACAATCACCACAAGCATCATGATAATCGAAATATTAGTCATTACTTTTTATTTTTCACCGCGAAGCGCGCGAAGAGCGCGAAGAAAAAACACATCTCTTGTTTTTCCGGCCTTCGCGCGCTTCGCGGTTGCATTTCTTATCGCTCGTATGCTAAACCTCGGCGGCGCGGACTGCAAGAAAACGCGCTGCCAGCCCTGGCAGGTGCTTGATCAGCCCTGAGCGCACCGCCGTTTCCGGCAGCGAATCCAGAAAGACCTGGCCATACCGTTTCGAGATCAGGCGTTTATCGAGCACCGCCACGACGCCACGATCGTCCTTTGAGCGGATGAGCCGCCCAAAGCCCTGCTTAAAGCGCAGGATGGCCTGCGGAACCGATAGCTCATTGAATGGATCGCCACACAGCTCCGAGCGCGCCGCGTAGACTGGGTCGTTCGGTACGGCGAACGGCAGCTTGGCGATAATCAGGACTGAAAGCGCATCGCCCACCACGTCCACGCCTTCCCAGAACGAGGTCGTGCCCAACAGCACCGACTGCGGAAATTCCTTGAAACGCTGAATGAGCGAGCGCCGGGAACCGTCCAGGCCCTGCGCCAGCACAGTAATACCGCGTGCCTCCAGCGGCTCCTGAATAGCGCGGTACGTCTGCCGCAGCGCACTGTTGGCCGTGAACAGCACCAGCGCCCGCCCGTTGGTGGCCGCGCACAGCTCGATGATCGCGGCTTCGAGCGCGCGCTGGTAGCCAGGGTGGTTTGGCTCCGGCATGTCGCTTGGCAGGTACACCAGCGCCTGCTTGTTATAATCGAAGGGCGAATCGAGCTGGAGATCGTCGCCTTGCTCCAAACCAATTCGGGCGCGGATAAAGCCAAAATCGTTATTGACCGAGATCGTCGCCGAGGCTAGCACCGTGGTGGCCTTTTGCTCGAACAGGTTGCCACGCAGCAATTCGGCGACCGAAAGCGGCGCGGCGTGCAGCTTGAGCATCTCGCGATTGCGGTCGTAGACCAGCCAGGTGATCAGCTGCTCCTCACCGCCGACGATGATTGCGCCAACATTGATCCGCACCTCGGTCACAAAGCGTTTCAGGCCTTGCACACGCAGCAGCAGCACCTCTTGATCGTCGATACCAGCGTCTTCCAGCTCGGTCAGCAGCGCCTCCAGCCTGCCCAGCGCCGTGCTGATTTCTTGCAGCTGCAAGGCCAGATTACCCCAGGTCAGCTCGACCTCGGCCCAACCTGGGTGCTTGCGTTCTTTGTCGGTCAAGCGCAGGCGTGGGTCATACTGCGAAACCTCGGCCTCCTGATTCATGAACACCATCAGGCGGTTGAAACAATCGTACACACTGGCACGGGCGCGCGTGACCACCGGGCCAAGCGTGCGCACGATCTCCAACGCCTTGTCTTTGTCGGACTGGCCGGCGGCGCTTTCCTGAAAGCGCTGCGGCAACTCGGCGAACATGCCGCCAGCCAGGGCTGCGCCGCCCTCGCTGAACATGCTGTCGAGAAAATCAAGCAAGCCTGACTGGTCGACCGCAAAGCCAAGTTGATCGGTCGCGACATCCTCCAAGTTGTGAGCTTCGTCGATGATCAGGTGATCGTAGGGTGGCAGCACATTGGCCTCGGTCGAAAGATCGGCCAGCATGAGCGCGTGGTTGACTACCACAACATGGGCGGCCTCGGCCTCGCGGCGGGCCTGGAAGAAAAAGCACTCCTTGAAGAATGGGCAGCGCGGGCCGACGCAGGTGTCGGCAGTGACATTGATTTTGCCCCAAGAGGTGTTCTCGCGATCCATGAACATCAGTTCGGCGCGGTCGCCACTGATTGTGGTGGGCAGCCACAGCTGGACTTTCAGCAGCGCCCGAATTTCGTCCTCGGTCGCGCGACCGTCGCGGCGTAACTCGTGGTAGCGCTTCAGGCACAGGTAATTGCCGCGACCCTTCAGCAGCGCGGCCTTGAAGGGCGTTTTGTCACGCAGAAAGCGCGAGATCGAATCGGGCGAGGCGTCGGCGTCGGCGATCATAAGACGCTGAAGGTCGGGGATGTCCTTGAAAAACAGCTGGTCTTGCAGATTGATCGTATTGGTCGAGACTACCACACGCTCGCCGCGTTGCGCCGCCCACATGGCGGCCGGCACCAGGTACGACATCGACTTACCGGTGCCGGTGCCGGCCTCGACCATGAGCGGCGTGGCGGTATTGAAGGCATTGCCAACTGCTTCGGCCATTGCCACCTGCTGGTCGCGCTGCTCGTAGCCTGCGAAGGCACGGCCCATCGCTCCCTCCGGCGCGAAGAAGCGCCGCACTCGGGCAAGGTCAAGTGGCTCGGTGTTATCGGTCGGCTTGAGCGGCGTGAACTCGGGCGGCTGCGTGGGCGGGGGTGCGTATTCCAACACCTCGGCGGCAGCGACCGCATTCCCCCGGCGCTGAAGCGCCGGGCTAGTTGGTTCTGCGCCGACAGGAGAAATCCCAGCCCCTTCGACAAAGAAATTCTTGGCCTTCTGCTTTTCGGCCTCGCTGAACAGGTCGCGCAGCGGCCATTGGATTTTGCTGGTCAGGCGGTTGATCTCGCCGAGTTCGTCGAGCGAAAGTGCGTCGATCCGTTTGAGCATCTGGAGGAATATCTGGCGGGCCACATCGGCGTCGGACAGCGCACGGTGAGCTTCCTCGTGAACAATTCCCAGCGCGGCAGCCAGCGCGCCCAGGCGATAGGCTGGCGCGTGCGGCATCAGCAGCGTCGCCAAGTCAAAGGTATCGAATGACTGCTGGGGCAGCCGCATGCCGGCGGCTTCGAGCATGCGAATGTCGAAGCTGACCGAATGGCCGACCAGCGGGTAGCTCTTCAGAAAGCGCACCAGATCGGGGCCGATCTGCACAAAGCGCGGCGCATCCTCTACGTCGGCGTCGGTGATACCAGTCAGCCGCGTGATTTTCAGCGGCAGCGCGTGGTGCGGCTTAACCAGCTGCTGGTAGGTCTCGAGCACCTCGTCACCACGAAACTTGACCGCAGCAACCTCGATTATTTCATCGCTAGCTGGGTCGAGTCCAGTCGTCTCGACATCCAGCGCCACGTAGATTCGCTCCATGCGTAGGCCACCCTCGCTCATCTGTTCCGGTAAGCCGATATTATACCTGATTTTGACGCTAACCTATAGGTGTGTGCCACAGCGTTTAGTCGCACACCATAATTTCAGCCTATTGATGTATTTCGCCAAATATTTAGTAATTAAGCACAAATATCTATTGACTTTCTAATTTTATGATGTAATATGATGTTAGACATAGCGAATTACATCAATTCATTAGCATTTTTGAAAGGAGCTTCGAATGTTTCCTTGCGACTACATTGATCTTGAGCTTCAACGCTATAAGCTTGCGCACTGGCATCAAAAGGCGCAGCGGGCGCTTCTGGATAACGCAGAGCGGCCTCAGTTCGGCCAGCGCCTGGTCAACGCGGCTGGGCAGCTCTGTCTTCGGCTTGGCGCGCGGCTGTCCAGTTATGGCCAGGGCAGCCCTGCATCATCGCCACCGGCGCTTTCGCGCAGCCGCTAGTTCTGGGGAGCTATAACAATCTATTATCGACCATTCACAAGCTACAGGAGCAAGCCATGAACCAACTGATCAGTACCTGTCCAATCTGCGATGGTGCGCTGCATGTCGAACGGCTCGGTTGTGAGCAGTGCGACACGCATCTTGAGGGCCACTTCTCGCTCGGTTGGATCGGCAGGTTGAACCGCGACCAGCTGGGGTTCGTCGAACTGCTGGTGAAAAATCGCGGCAACATCAACGGCGTCGCCGCCGACCTGCGCGTGGCCTACAACACGGCGCGCAGTCGGCTCGACGATGTGGTGGCGGCGCTTGGCTACGCTGCCCCAGCCGACACCCGTGTCGAGCGGCGCGTTGTGCTGGATAAGCTCGCCGCCAAAGAGATCTCGGTCGAGGACGCGATGAAGCTGCTGAAACAGTGAGCGGAGAACCAAGAACAAAGAACGAAGAACAAAGAACCAGGAACCGCAGAACCACAACCCACTAGCCCGGCGCTTCAGCGCCGGGAATGAAGAACCACGAACCGCAGAATCGCCAACCAATATCACAACCCACTAGCCCGGCGCTTCAGCGCCGGGAACCGGGAAACGAAATCTTATGTCGACCACAGAAGAGCGATTGCGCGTGCTGCGACTGATCGAAAGCGGGCAGGTCAATGCCGAGGAAGGTTCACGCCTGCTCGACGCGCTGACAAATCCCGGTGAAGCAGCGCCACGCAGTCGCACGTTCAACCGCACGCTGCGAGTACGGGTGACCGACCTCGCCAGCGGGCGGCAGAAAGTCAATGTCACCATCCCCTCCAGCCTGCTGGACGTGGGCGTGAAACTTGGCGCACGCCTGCTGCCACGCGGCAGCACGGCGGCAATTGAAGACATCCAACGTATGATCGAGGCTGGCTCGTATGGGCGCATCTACGAAATGCAAGACCTCGAAGAAGGCGAGCGGGTCGAGATCTTTGTGGAATAGCAGCGCCAAAGAACAAAGAACGAAGAACAAAGAACCGCAGAACCACGAACCCACTAGCCCAGCGCTTCAGCGCCAGGTAAAACGTAGAACCGCGAACTCAATAGCCCAGCGCTTCAGCGCCAGGTAAACGCAAGGAGAAAGCAATGTCTACACGCTCATTTCCAGTTGGCGAAAATCCGCGCGTCATGATCATCGGCTGCGAGGGCAGTCTGACCATCGAAGCCCATGACGAGCGAACGGTTGCGTTTGAAATCGACGGCCAAGCCAATATCACCGAAACCGACGAGGGCCTACGCCTTCAGGACGCGCAGGACGACCTGACGGTCTATGCGCCGCACGACGCAACCATTGTGGTCGAGCGGGTTGAAGGCGACGCCGCAGTTCAGGGGATTATGGCGGTTGAGCTGCGCAATATTCAGGGCGACACTGAAGTACACGATATCACAGGCCACGTCCGGCTCGAGAAGATCGAGGGCGACGTGGAGGTGGAGCAGGCTGGCTCGCTGCACGTCGAGGGGCGGATCGCTGGGAATGCTGAGATCGAACAGGTGGGCACCGTTGTGATCGAGGGCGTCGACGGCGAGCTAGAGCTGGAGCAATGCGACAGCGCAGTAATTGGCGCGGTCGGCGGCAATGCCGAGGCGACGCAGATCAGGCGCGAGCTGCGCTATGGCTCGATTGGCGGCGATCTGGCGGTCGAGGATTCACCAGAAGCCGAGATCGCCGGTGGGTCAGTCGGCGGCGATCTGAAGATCGACGGGGCGCGCAGCATCGAGGCCGGCGATGTGGGCGGCGATGCCGCGCTGAAAGCCAGCGCCAGCATCGTGGCCGGGTCGATCGGCGGCGACCTGGAGGCGGCCTGTGAAGGTACGCTGATGGTCGGCCAGGTTGGCGGCGACGCCGAACTGCGCGCGGGCGGCGTGGTACAGATTGGCAGCGTCGGCAGCGATGTAGAACTGGCCGCCAGCTTCGACGCCAGCAGCATGATGCAGTTGACTGTCGGCGGCGACGCGACGATCAAGATTCCCGACGCGGCAGACGTAACCATTCGCGCAACAGTCGGCGGCCAGATCAGCGGGCACCAACTGGCGAGCAGTTCAGTCGGCCAGTTCACCGTGGTGTATGGCGAAGGGCAGGGCCAGCTCCAGCTGATCGTCGGCGGCGACCTGGAGCTGGGGGGGCGGCGCGAGCCGCACGCCTCGCACGCTGGCTGGGGCGGCGTTGGCCGCGAGTTCGGCCAGTTTGGCGCTGAAATGGGTCGCCTGGGCATCGAACTGGGCAGAATTGGCGCAGAGCTTGGCCGTGAGCTGGCAGGTTCCTTTGGCGGCAGCAAGGCCGGCGCAGACTGGCAGCAGAAGTTCGAGCGCCAGGCCGCCAAGCTGGCCCGCGCCGCCGAGGAGCGCACGCGCAAAGCCCAGGCCGACGCCGAGCGCCTAGCCGAACGCTTTGCGCGCGAATCCACACGAGCCGGCGATCGTGTGGGCCGTGTAACCGTGCGCAAGGGCAACCGTGAATGGAGCTTCGACCAGGAGCGGCTAGAGCGGATTCAGCGCGAGGCCCGTGCCGCCGCCG
>JACMIM010000018.1 GCA_014381165.1 Roseiflexaceae bacterium | reverse complement strand
GGGCGTTGCAGGACGAGGTCTACCAGCCGTTGCCGATCGAGGACGGCGTGATCAAAAGCCGCGTGTTTCCCGGCCTCTGGCTGCACGCGCCCGCCCTGCTTAGGGGCGAGATGCCGACGGTACTGGCCACACTCCAGCAGGGCCTGGCCGGCGAGGAACATGCCGCATTCAAGACAAAGCTGGTGCGCTAGCCGCCGGTTCAGCGGCTGAACTAGGTTGGACTGAGGCCTGGCCTACGGCCACCAGGCTACGCGCCCAGGCCAGCCGCAACAGCTTCAGCCACAGCCAGGCAAACACCAGCAGTTGATTGAACAGCATCACTAACGGCGAGGCACCGAACAGCGGCAATATAGTGAGGTAGATCGCAACCAGCGCGGCGTGCAGCGCGAGGCCTAGCAGGCCCAGCAGCAGCGCGGCGGGGCGGCGAGTGATGTAGGTGGCTGCATGGCCAAACAGGGCAAACGGGTTGCGAAGATTCTGTGTGACGCCGATCGCACGAGCGTACTCGCCGGTAAGGTTGAGTAGCTGGAGCAGCACAAAGCTGATACCTGCCCCAACCATTGGGCCAAGCGCAACCGCCACCGCACTGCCAACCCCCAGCGCGACCAGCGCCAGCACCACGAGCAGCAACCCCAGTGCCGTAAAGGCCAGAAAGAAGTGCCAGCCCCCAGCCCAAAAACTGCGTCGGCCGTCCCAGACACTGAGGATTCCCCCAGAAAACAAATTGTAGCACGCACTGAACAGCAGGCTCAATAGCGGCATCAGCAGCAGCCAGATACCAGTGGCAGCGGTAGCCTCCTGATTAGTCAGGAGATCGACCAGCGCGTCGCCGCTGGTCAACAGGCGCTCGGCGTTGATGCGGCCAAGCTGCCCATTGCTGGCGCTGAACAGCACCGGCCACGACTGTACCAGGCCAAGCAGCAGCCCGGCGATGTACAGCGGCAGTGCTAGCCGCAGGCGCGCCGCATCGCGTAGGCCAGCGATGAACACCGCGCGAAGGTCGATCAGCATGCAGGAACCTCGTACTAACCGAATAGGCCGACCAGCTGCGCAAATGACTGAAACCAGAACACCAAGCGCTCGGCCAGCGTGAGTGTTGGTAGGAACGGCGGCCTGATGGCTACAGTGTTGTCGGCGATATCGATCTCGGCGACCAACTTCGCGGCTGGGTCGATCTGTACCTGGGCGATCGGGCTGCTTGCCGTGATGGTCAGCGTTTCGCCTGCGCCGTCCCAGGTCTGCGTTTCGCGCGCACCGTTTTCCAACACCAGAACAACTTCGACCGGCGCAGGCACCTGGCCTTCGCGCAAAACAGTAGCTTGACTGCCGCCGATATTGCCCACTGCATAATCAATCACGCCCTCGGTGGGAATGTATGCGTCGAAGAACCACGGCTGCGGGCCAAGCGACTGCTCGATCGCACGGCGGAAGTCGGCAGCTTGCGGGTGCTTGAAGCGCCACGCATCAAGGTAGGCGCGCATTGCCGCACGGAAGCGTTCGCTGCCAACCTGGTTTTCCAGCGTCCACAAGCCCAAAGCGGTCTTCGAATAAACAATTCCATACTCACCGCCGCTGTACTGCCAGGCAGGTAGATTCGCGGGCTGGGCTGGGTCAAGCGCCAGATATGTAGTTCGCTCGAGGCTACGCGCACTCACACCAAGCGCGCCGCCGATTAGATAGCTGGCATCAGCGATATAGCGCGCACCGCTGTACTCGGTCAAACCCTCGTCGAGCCATGGTTCGGCCCCCTCATTGGTGGCGGTTTGCATTGGCCACCATTGGTGAGCGACCTCGTGCGAGGTGACATAGGCGGCATAGCCAGCCACGCCACCGCCATAGTCGGTGGTGATAAAGGTGGGGTATTCCATGCCGCCCGCGCCGCTAGCGTCGTCGGGCACATCCACAACCGTCAGGCGCGGGTGGGGGTAGGCACCGAACCATTGGCCGAGGGTCGTTAGCGTGCCGGCGGCCGAATCAAGATACTCCTGCACCGCGCTCTGGTGTTCGGGCATGTAGAACAGATCGACGGCAACATCGCCGGCTTTGGTGCTGGCGGTCTTGAAATCAGGTGATGCTGCAAAGGCAAAGTCGGTCACGCTGGTAGCCAGAAAGCGCACAAGCTTTGTGCCATCGGCGTTCGTTGTCTCGCCAGCTGGCACACCCGCGCCGGCCACCACATATTCCTGTGGCACGGTGATCGCAACATCGTAGCTACCGAAATCGTTGAAGAATTCGGAGTTGCCGTGCCATGGCTCGGTGTCCCAGCGGCCACGGTCGTAAACCGCCATTTTGGGGTACCACTGGCCGACCATGAAGAAGGTGTCATCGCGCCCGCCGTAGCCGGTGCGTGCGAACACACGCGGCAATGTACTCACCCAGGTCGCCTCCAGCTCGACTGCCTGGCCGGGGCCGAGCGGCGTGTCCAGCGGCACACGCAGCAGCGTGTCGGTCAGTGTCGCCGAGGCCAGCAGATCGCTGCCGGCGAGTGTTAGCGACTGAAGATCGATGTTACCTAGATTATCGGGGTCGAGCTGGTCGCCGCGTAGCTGGCCGCCCGATTCCTCGATCCAGAGCGAGTCAGTCGAGCTGAACGCTTTGAGATACAGCCGCAGCCACAGCTCATCGAGCGTGTCGGTGGAGGGATTGCGATAGGTGATCCGCCCAGTGCCGCTGACGGTCTTCGCCGCCGGGTCGAGACGCACATCCATTTGGTATGAGGCAACCTCTGGCGCAGCCGGAAGTTGGGCGCGCGGAGGCGTGGCACCAGGCAGCAGGGCCGCAAGCACAAGCAGAAGTGAGAAAATGCGCATGGAGCAGCCTCGTAGAGCGATCGGATAGTGGCCAGCCTACACCAGCGCGATCTCGGCGAGTGTAGGCGCTACCTGAGCGCCGGCCAACTGGCCGCAGGCAGCGGCGATCGCCACGCCGCGCTCCTGGCGCACCGTGCAGGCTACGCCAGCATCCTGAAGCACGCGCTGAAATGCGCGAATGCGCTCGCCGTGCGAACGGTGCAGCGGCGCGCCCGGCACGGGGTTCCAGGGAATGAGGTTGACGTGGCACAGCATGCCGCGCAGCAATTCGCCCAGCCGAGCCGCCTGCTCCGGGCTGTCGTTCTTGCCTTGCAGCAACACATACTCAAACGACACACGCCGGTTGGTCTTGGCGACGTACTGGCGGGCCGCAGCCAACAGCGCGGCGATCGGGTACTTCTTGTTAACCGGCATCATCTCGCTGCGCAGCGTGTCGTCGGGCGAGTGCAACGAGATCGCCAGATTGATTGGCAGCTTTTCTTCGGCCAGGCGCTGGATGCCAGGCACAAGCCCCACTGTCGAAACCGTCAGGCTGCGCGCGCCCATGTTCAGCCCCTGCGGATCGTGCAGCCGCTCGACGGACTGCCACCAGCGATCGTAGTTTGCAAACGGCTCGCCCATGCCCATGAAGACCAGGTTGGAAAGCCGGGTAGGGCTAGGAAGCAGGGGCTGGGGGCTGGGGGTATCATCGCTTGCCCAGCGGTCATCATCGGCGTAGTTGCCGAGGGCTAAGGGCTGAGGGCTGAGGGCTGAAGTCCGCGCCTCGCGCGCTGCCCACAGTGCCTGCTCGACGATTTCGCCCGGCGTGATGTTGCGCAGCAATCCCATGCGCCCGGTGGCGCAGAACACACAGCCCATCGCGCAGCCAGCTTGGGTGGAAACACATGCGGTCGCCCGACCAGGATAGATCATCAGCACGCTTTCCAGCACCGGCCCATTGGGCAGCCGCCAGAGCGCCTTGCGGGTCATGCCGCCATCAGCTTGCTGCATGGTTTCCAGCTCGAGCACGCCAAACGTGAGTTCGGCGGCCAGGCGCTCGCGCAGCGCCATGGGCAGGTCGGTCATCTCCTGCGGGCTGCGCACAAGGTTCACATACAGCTGCCGCCAAATCTGGCGGGCGCGAAAGGCCGGCTGGCCCCAATCGTTTAGCAGCGCTGCAAGCGCGGGCAGCGAAAGATCGTAGATATTTAGGTGTCGCTCAGTCGTTGTCATTGTGATTAGGGCGAAAGACGAAAGACGAAAGACGAAATTCAGGTGTCCGTCGTTCGTCTTTTGTTGTACTATATTTTTTATCGGTTTCCAGTATACCACGCAAGCTTTTCGAATGGCAGAGCTGCGGAAATCGCGGAGATGATAGAGCATCCTTACCGGGATCATAAAAAGCGGAGGGGTATTTTTTCGGGGGCTGCGCCCCCAAGCCCTCGCTTTGCGCTGACGCGCATTTACAAATCATGGAGGGAGATGATATGACAGCACCAACCACCGTTGACGGCTACATCGCAGCCTTTCCCGAAAACGTGCAAACGCTGCTCCAGCATATTCGAACGACTATTCGAGAAGCACTGCCGGGGGTGCAAGAAGTGATCACCTACCAGATACCGACCTTTACGTTGAACGGCCATAGCGTGACGCACATTGCTGCGTACAAAACGCACATCGGCCTCTACCCTGCGCCAATCGATGATCCAGCATTCGCCGCCGAGTTGGCGCAGTACAAATCGGGCAAGGCGACAGCAAAATTCCGATTGAATCAGCCATTGCCGCTCGACCTAATTCGCCGGATCGTGCTGGCACGCGCGCAGGAGCAGGCGGGCACGCAGAAGTAGCGACCAGCCACTATTCCACCGCGTCCGCCCCCAAAATCACGACAATGTCGGCCTCGGTGTCCAAGCCCTCGGGGCTGCCCTGCTGCACAGCTGCGCCAAGCGCACTGGCCAGGGCGCGCGCCGTCTGCGGCTTGCCAGTGCGGTCGTAGATCAGCGTGCGCTCGGCATTCGCGAGGGCGTTGCCAGGTGTTAGGACGGTAAAGCCCTGGTCTTCCAATTCAAAGCTGATCTTGTTGGCCAGGCCAGCGGTGTCGGTGCCGTTCAGCACCTGCACGCGGGCTTGCTCATCCGCCACCGAGGCAGGCGTGGGCCGGGCAAGCAGCCCATCGACCGCCGCGCCGATGCCGGCCTCACTCCAGATCAGGTTCGAGCCAATTTCTTGGAACAGCGGATCGATCTCGGGGCCGAGCCGCACTTGGCCGATCTCATTGGGGTTCAGACCGCCCGCCAGCCAGAGCAGCCCCAGCAGCTGATCGGGGCGGGCGAATGGCAGCGTGGTGGCAACCGCACCCTCCAGGCCCTCGCGCAGCTGCGGCGCGGCGATCAGCAGGCCCAGCGGCCCCTGGCTGCGGGCCTGCTCGACAATCGCGCGCATGACCTGCTGCTGGCGCGCGCCACGCTCGAAGTCGCTTGAATCGTGGCGCGTGCGCGCGTAGATCAGCGCAGTCTCACCGTTCATGCGCTGCAGGCCCGGCTGGAACTCAACGGTTGTGATACCAAAATCTTCGGTGGGGTACTCGGTGTCAAGAATATAGCGCGGCACGTCGATCGTCACGCCGCCGAGTGCGTCGATGATGCGGGCGAAGCCGTCGAAGTTAATCACCGCGATATGATCGACGCCCTGACCACGATCGCGCAGCTTGAGCAGGCCCTCGACCGTCTGCGCGGCCAGCGCCATGCCGCCCTGTTGCGGGCTGGTGCCAGCACCGTACAGCTCCTCCGCACGGCCATAGCCCTGGCCGTAGGCCACATTGATCTTGGTCTCGCCGATGTCCGGCAGGCCAACCTGGGTGTCGCGCGGGATGGAAAGCAGATTAACCCAGCGGCCAAGTGTGTCATAGTGGGCCACGACCAGCGTATCGCCACGCACGCCCTCGGCAGGAAAACCCACCCGCTCGTCGGTGCCAATAATCAAGATGTTGCTACCAGCGCCCAGGCCAAACGCCGCTGGCCGCACATCGCGGGTAGTGATCGCCGCTGCGATCGTGCTGACCTGCCAATAGGCCAGGCCAGCCAGCAGCACGGCCCCGGTGAGCAGGCCAAGCAGCGTGTTACGGACGATCGGCCAGATGCGGCGGCGCGGGGTAGCACGGCGGCGCGGCGCAACACCAGGTTGCGGCGGGCGGCGCGGTACCACAATTGTTTCATCAGTATAGGCGCGGGGCGCAGGGTCGCGCCGGCGTTCGTCGCTCATTAGCTATCCTCGAATAATGACCGTTACGATGACTTTTAGTATAGCACGCCGGCTTCACAGCGAGCTGAATTGCGGCTGACAAGGCTGTGGCACAGCGCTTGCTTTATAGTACAACGGAAAGACAAAACCGCGAATCCAACTCGCGGACGACACAACAAGGAGAGTTACTGTGATCAATTTCATTCTATGGTTGCTGTTCGGTGCGCTAGTTGGCTGGCTGGCCAGCATGGTAATGGGCCGCGATGCGCAGATGGGCGCACTCATGAACATCGTCGTCGGTATCGTCGGCGCGTTTCTGGGTGGCCTGATCTTCTCGTTCCTGCCTGGCTCGAGCGTGAACATCAACGATGGCGCGTTCAACCTATGGTCGCTGATCGTTTCGTTTATTGGCGCAGTCGTGCTGCTTGGCATCGTTAACCTGGTTACTCGCGGCCGCGCTCGCTAGACTGGGCGGGCCAAAGAGTGAGCCGAGGGCGCGGGGGTTTTTAACCTCCGCGCCCTCGGCGTTTGTGCGCCGCCCGCCGCGACCGCCCGGCGCTGAAGCACACCCGGCGCTGAAGCACACCCGGCGCTTCAGCGCCGGGCTATTTGGATTTCTTGTGAATGCTGGGGTATACTTGACAGAGGTAATAGGTTTAGGACTTACGCAGTTGGCGGTTCCTGCCTGCGGCAGCGTGGAAGATATATCTTTTTTGTTTCGGTTTTGGCGCTTTGCGCCAAAAACCGAAACAATTGTGAGTCGTTTCCTTGCCCGCCGCAGGCGAAATGAAAGCGCTTGGGCAACTGCGTAAGTCCTAAGGTTATCAGAGGGAGACGCATGGCGGTCGAGACGCACGCCCCTATCACAACGGCAGCGCCGCCGAAGCCAACATCGAAGCGACACCCGCTTCACTCTGAAGATGTGACGATTTCGCGCCCCTGGATGGCGCTAGCCGGGCTGAACACACTCGGCGGATTGGCCGTGCTGCGCCGCTACGGATGGCCCGCCGCGCTCGGCTACGCTGCCCTGGGGGGAATGGTCGGGCTGTATGCTACGCTGATCGAACCGCGCTGGCCGGTGCTAGAGCGATTCGAGCTGCGCCTGCCGCGCTTGCCGCCTGCGCTCGATGGGCTGCGAGTCGGCCAGATTTCCGACACGCACCTCGGCCTGCCGGCAGCGGCCCACAACTTACGCTGGGCGCTGGCCCAGATGCGGCGCGAGCAGCCCGATCTGCTTGTGTTCACCGGCGATTTTATCCACCGGCCTGCGGCTCGGCTGCAGCTACCAGTCCTGCTTGCGGGGGTTCGCGCGCCGTTGGGCGTGTTCGCTGTGCCAGGCAACCACGATGGTTGGGAAAGCGGCGGCGCGCTGCGCGGTCTACTCGCGGAGGCCGGGGTCGAGCTGATGCACAACGAGCATCGCCGCATCGCGTGGCGCGGCGGCGAGCTGTTTCTATTGGGGCTGGACGATATCTGGGACGGCAGTCCCGACCTGGAGCAGGCGCTGGTCGGGGTGCCGCACGAAGCCTTTACGCTGCTGCTGGCGCATACGCCGCACGCCGCGCCAGCAGCAGCCAAGCTCGGGATCGACCTGCAACTTTCCGGCCACACTCACGGCGGCCACATGGTGCTGCCGCTGCTCGGCCCAATCGCCAAGCCGCGCTACACTGGGCAATTTCTCAGTGGGCTGTTTCAGCTGAATCATACGACGTTATATGTTTCGCGCGGCCTGGGCGGCGCACCATTGCGGCTAGCCTGCCGGCCAGAGGCGGCGCTGATTACGCTGCGTTCAGCAGCATAAGAGGAGCATCGTGATCCTATCAAGATATCAATCTTCGACCGCGCTGCTCGCGGCGGGTGATCTTGCCACAATTGTGGCATTTGCTGCTATGGGCACACGCAGCCACGGCAGCGAGACCGGGATTGGCTATGTGCTGGCGACCGCCGCGCCGTTCATGTTCAGCTGGCTGGTGGCCGCGCCGCTGGTGGGTGCCTATCGAACGGACGTGGCCGCACAGACAGCGGCTTCGATCGGGCGGGCGCTGCTGGCCTGGGCACTAGCGCTGTTCCCTGGCGTGGCGGGGCGAGCGCTGCTTCGCCAGAGCGCCTTTCCGCCGATCTCGTTTGCCATTACCACATTTCTGATTATCGGCGTGCTGCTGGTCGGCTGGCGCGCACTGTTTGCCCTGCTTCAGCGGCGAGGTGCGCACCGTGCCAACTAATCTGTACATTATTCGCCACGGCGAGGCCTTTTCGAACGTCGACGGCACACTGGGCGGCGAGCGTGGCGACAAGGGCTTGACCGAGCGCGGCTTCGCACAGGCCCACGCACTGGCGGCGCATCTCGAACACAAGCCGATCGGCGCGGAGGTGCTCTACGCCAGCACGCTGCTGCGTGCTCGCCAAACCGCTGAAGCGATCGCGCCAGCGCTGGGCCTGCCGATCATCTTCGATGATGAGATTCAGGAGCTGCGGCCAGGCCCGGAGGTCGACGGGCTGCACTTTGCGGCGGTGCGTGAGCGCTACCCGCAGATCGACCATTTCCTGCGCGACGTGTTCACGCCGCTCGGCCCCGATGGCGAAAGCTGGGCCATGTTCCAGGCCCGTGTCTCGGCAGCGCTCGACCGGATCATCACGGCGCACCAGGGTAAGAAGATCGCGCTGGTGGCTCACGGCGGCGTGGTCGAGGTCTCGTTTCTGTCGCTGCTTGGGCTTGGCCCGCAGGCTCGCAGCCGGGTAGCCTTCCACTGCCGCAACACCGCGATCACGCACTGGCATTACAGCGAGGCACACGGCGGGCGACCCGAGTGGCACCTGGTGCGCCATAATGACGACCGGCACCTGGATGGGCAAGAATTGTGAGAACAAAGAACAAAGAACAAAGAACCCAATAGCCCGGCGCTGAAGCGCCGGGAACGCGCTTTGTTCTTTGTTCTCTGGTCTCTGGTCTTTGTTCTCTGGTCTTTGGTCTTTGGTCTTTGGTCTTTGGTCTCTGGTCTCTGTTCTTGGTTGCTCACCCCAGCACGTACACGTCCTCGACACCGTCGATCTCGTCGACAACACTGGCGACCTTGGCGAAGCCGAAGCGGCGGGCGATCGCCAGCGAAGGCTGGTTATCCGGCCTGATCGAGAGCACAAAGCGCTGAACGCCCTGGCCGCGCGCGTAGTCGATCATGCCGCTGACGGCCTCGGCGGCGTAGCCCTGCCGCCGGTATTCTGCGTAGATCGTGTAGCCAATCTCGATGCCGCCGGGTGCGTGCTGCTGTAGGTATGCCGGGCCTGGCGGCGTATGAAAGCCGACATGTCCGGCCATCGCGGCCCCCTGGCGCAGCACAACCGCGCGCAGGAGCCAGGGTTGCCAACTAGGGTTGGCGCGCACGTCTTGCAAACGCATGTCGATCACGAACTGCTCGGTGAACCACGCATCTGGAACGGCCAGGCCAAGCTCGCGCTCGGCGGCAGTGCGATCGCGGGCCTGGCTCGCCGCCAAAAAGGCCGGCGATAGCGAGACGAGCTGGAGACGATCAGTTTCGATTGGTGGAACAAACATAAGCAGGCTCCTGTTAGTTGATGGATGGAAACTGTATTTTACCCCAGCGCGAAGCTGCGACGAATGCGGCGGGCGAATTTCGTATTCGCCCGCACCCCATTCCGCCCCACAGTTAGACAGCCAGCGCAAAATCGGCTACACTTCCAGCCAACGCATTGACGGAGCTAACTAGCCAGGAGACAGCGGGGTTCAGAGAGCCGCACACAGCTGCAAACGCGGCCCCCGCCCCTGCGTGAAGACCCTCCCGAGCGCGGGAAGAATCGAAGGCGAAAGGCTAAGGGCTAAGGGCTAAGGGCTGAAAAGCGGCGTTTCTTGCTTCAGCCCTCAGCCCTCAGCCCTCAGCCCTCAGCCCTTGTAGTAAGTCCCGCCGCCTTGCCCCCGTTAGCGGGCAGCCCAAGGTCGGCGCGCCGCTCCAGCGCGTCGGCGAAGTGCGGTGGCACCACGAGCTGGTCCTCCTCGTCCGCATGACGAGTTGAGGACCCTTTTTTGTCGGTCGTCGGTTGTTTATTGTAGCAACTACAACAGACAATGGGCAGCAGACATCGCTTGTGGAGGTTACAGCCATGGAAACGGTACGCATTTGGTCGAGCGAACTCGGCCAGCACGTCGGCGAGCAGGTTCGGTTGAGCGGTTGGGTACACCGGCTGCGCGAGCTGGCCAATGTCAGTTTTCTGATTCTACGCGACGCCAAGGGCCTGGCGCAGATCGTCGTCGAGGATCGGGCGGTGGCGGCGCAGCTCGGCGCACTCCACGCCGAATCGGTGGTGCATGTGGTCGGCACAGTTGTGGCGGTGCCGCAGGCCCCCGGCGGCGTCGAGCTACACGCCCCAGCAGTCGAACTGGTCAGTGCATCCGCCGCGCCACCGCCGTTTGACATGTTTCGGCCCACGATCAAGGCCCAGCTGCCCACCATTCTCGACCACGCGCCGCTGGCGTTGCGCCACCCGCGCCACCGCGCGATCTTCCAGCTTTCCGCCGCCTCCATGCGCGGATTTCGCGAAACGCTGCGCGGGCTGGATTTCACCGAGATTCAAACACCAAAGATCGTCGCCTCGGCCACCGAGGGCGGCGCGAATGTGTTTGCGATCGAGTATTTTGGCCAGAAAGCATACCTTGCCCAAAGCCCACAGTTCTACAAACAGACCATGGTCGGTGTGTTCGAGCGGGTGTTCGAGGTGGCCCCGGTGTTTCGCGCCGAGCCGCACGACACGCCGCGCCACCTGAACGAGTATGTCTCGCTCGACTGCGAGCTTGGCTTCATCCGCGACCACCGCGATGTCCAGGCGGTGCTGACCCAGGCGCTAGCTGGCATGGTCGCCGGCATGCAGCAGGATGCCGCCGACGCGCTGGCATTGCTCAAGGTGCGGCTGCCCGCCGTGCCCGCCAAGATTCCAGCGATTCACTTCAGCGAGGCGCTGGAGCTGATCTTTCGCGAAACCGGCGAGGACGCGCGCCACGAACCCGACCTGGCACCCGCGCACGAACGCTGGCTAGGCGAATGGGCACGCACGCAGCACGGCTCGGATTTTCTGTTTGTGTGGGGCTACCCGCTGCACAAGCGCCCGTTCTACACCCACCCCGATCCCGACCGGCCTGGCTACTCGAATGGCTTCGATTTACTGTTCCGTGGGCTGGAACTGGTGACGGGCGGCCAGCGCCTGCATCGCTACGCCGATTATCTCGCGGCGCTGGCCGAGCGCGGCCTGCCAGCCGAGCCGTTCGAGGGCTATCTGATGGCCTTTAAGTATGGCATGCCGCCCCACGGCGGCTTCGCGATCGGCCTGGAGCGCTGGCTGGCGCGCCTGATCGAAGCGCCAAATGTGCGCGAGACCACACTGTTCCCGCGCGATCTGAACCGCCTTGCGCCGTAGGAAACTCTTTACCGCGAAGAGCGCGAAGAACGCGAAGAACCCGAAGGAGCAATTATTCTGTTCTTCGTGTTCTTCGTGTTCTTCGTGTTCTTCGTGGCAAATAGTCCGGCCTTCGCGTCTTCGTATCTTCGTGGTTAATCTTCCGGCGCTGATGTCCACACTGCGCTACATTGGCAGTGTCTCGATCCGCAGCAGCACACGCAGCTGTTTTTCTAAGGCGGCGGCCTGGCTATCTTGGGCGATCATGTCGAGCGCGGTCTGTTCGTCGGTTGTTGGCACTACTGGGTCGAGATCGTGGCGCTCGATTGCAGCTGCAAGCCGTTGTCGATAAGTCGTATAACTGGCCAGCTGCTGGGCGGTCAGAATTGCCACCGTGCGGTCGCGCAGCCGCTGCGACACCAGTTCGATCTCCTGCGTACTCATGGCCTGCTCCTTTATGTCAAAGTAGTACAAACGGCTTACGAACAAGTTTCGCTCGTCCAGCTTCTACGGTAGAATAGCCCTATTGTACAACCTCATACAGCGAGGGAAGCGATGACCATCCAGATTGGCTGCGCCGCAAATACTTGGAACCACAGCCGCTTCACACATGAACAGATTCTCGCCGAGATCGCCAGCGCGGGCTATGCTGGCGCGCCGGCAGGCCCCGCTGGCGACGCCACGCCGGAATCGACGTTAGCGCTGTTCGAGCGGTATGGCCTGCGCCCGGCCCCAGCCTACTTCGGCGGCAACTTCTGGCGAGCCGAGGAGAGCGCATCGATCCTGGCGAGCGCGCACCGCTTCGCCGCTTTCGCCCGCGCAGTGGGTTGCGATGCACTGTATGTGGCCGCCAATGGCTTCGAGGGCTATACCACCAGGCGCGGGCTAAACCGAAAGCAAATCGCAGGCCAGGTGACGACTGACGACGCACTGACCGACCGCGAGTTCACGCAGTTAGCTGCTACGTTGAATGAGTTTGGTGCGCTCACACTGGAACACGGCGTCCGCAGCTGTTTCCATAACCATGTCGGCAGCGTGATCGAGAGCGGGGGCGAGATCGAACGCCTGTTAGCGTCAACCGACCCCGAATTGGTCTTTCTCGGCCCCGACACCGGCCATCTGGCCTGGGCTGATGTCGATCCAGTTGCCTTTGTTCACCGCCACGCCAGCAGGATCAAGACCGTGCATTTGAAGGATGTCAATCAGCAGGTGCGCCGGGCAGGCGTGGCCGCAGGCTGGGAGTATGACGCGTTCACAGAACAGGGTATTTTCAACGAGCTTGGCCAGGGCGATATTGACTTCCCGGCCATCCTGAGCGTACTACAACAGGCCAATTTCAGTGGCTGGTTGATCGCCGAGACCGACGTGACCCAGCGCCCGACCGCGCTGGAAAGCGCGACGGTAAGCCGCCAGTACCTGGCTTCACTTGGGCTTTAGATCAGCGTGCAGAGCTATCGATCCCCTCACCCCCGCCCGCTCCTTGCGGGGAGCGGGCGGGGGTGAGCGCGGCCTTTGCGGCCTTTGCGTCTTCGTGGTTACACGTTCGGCAATTGCAGGAGGAGCTACGCCAATGTATCGAGTGGGAATTATTGGCTGCGGTAAGCCCTGGCGCAGCGAGGGCGCAACTGGATTCGGCATGTCGCACGCGCACGCCGCCGGCTACCAGGCGACTGGCCAGTGCCAACTGGTTGCGCTGGCCGACATCAGCGAGGAGAACGCGCGCGCCTTCCAGGAGCGCCACGGCGGCGACCAAATCTTCGACGACTACCGCCAGATGCTGGCCGAGGCGCGCCTGGATATTGTCAGTATCTGCACCTGGCCGGCGCTCCATGCGCCAATGGTGATCGCCGCCGCCGAGGCTGGTGTGCGGGCCATTCATTGCGAGAAGCCCATGGCCCCGACCTACGGCGAATCACGGCGCATGCTGGCTGCTTGCGAGCAAGCCGGTGCGCAACTCACGTTTAACCACCAGCGTCGCTTCGGGCGGGCCTGGCGCAGTGTCAAGGAGCTGCTGGCCGTCGGCACTATCGGCCAGTTGGAGCGCATGGAGGCGCACTGCCCCGATCTATTCGACTGGGGCACGCACTGGTTCGATATGCTCAACTTTTACAATGGCGAATGTCCGGTCGAGTGGCTGATCGGCCAGGTCGATCTGCGCGGCGCGCACAGTGTGTTCGGCGTCATGCTGGAAGGCCAGGGATTGGCGCATTTCCGCTATGCCAACGGCGTGACTGCCACGCTGACCACTGGGCCGGTCACGCCATGGCAGGCGACCAACCGGCTATATGGCAGCGAGGGCGTGATCGAGCTGGTAGTGGGCGCGGGCGAGCGCGTGCGCTACCTAGGCGCGGGCACCG
>JACMIM010000168.1 GCA_014381165.1 Roseiflexaceae bacterium | reverse complement strand
GCTCGAATGCCTGGTGCAGGATCGTCACGACGAGCACCGGCGCCTCGCCGCTGCGCGCGGCCGTTTCGGCCAGGCTTTGCAGCACGAACAGGTCGCGCTCCTCATCCTGGCGCGCAGCATAATCGAGGAACTGCCCAAGTTCGTCGATCAGCACCAGCACGCCCTGGTAGTGGCCGTGGGCCTGTAGCAGCTGCGCCGCCTCGGCCACAAGTTCGGCGACGCGCCCAGGATCGAGCGCGGGATCGCGGGCGGCTGCCTCAAGTGTGCGGCGCAGCTGCGTGAGTGCGGGCGTTTTCAGCCGTGGTTCAGCCAGGGCCGCGCCAAGGCTGGCGAGCACCGCCTGACGCAACGAGCTGTTGTTGCCAGGCACCAGCACCGCCAGCAGCGAGGGCGCGTCGATCGGCAGCAGCGCGCTTTCCGCGATGCGTAATGAGCCGAGGAGCTGGCGGCGGGCCGCTTCGCCGCGCTGAAGGAAATGCGCCACGAACAGGCCAAAAGCCGATTTGCCAGAGCCAAACGGCTCGACGACTGAAAAAGCGCGTTCGCTGCTGCCAGGTGTCAGGCCGGCGATGATTCGCCCAGCAGCCTGGCGCACCAGCGGCGTCGCCTGGTAGCCGTCGAGCCGGTAGCGCAGATTGCGGAAATCGCGCTGAATATGGACGGCACGGATGAAACGCGGGGCGATGGCGAGGTCTGCGTGCTCAGGCATAGCGGCGCTCCTGCGCAAAGGCGGCGTCGAGCAGCGCCCGGTCGAGCGACGCATCTTGCGGCGTGCGCCAGGCGATCTGGCGGATGCCACCAACCTCTGAAAAGAACGCGCGCCCCTCGGTCAGCGTTTCGATCTGGAGCAGGCGTGAGAGCAGCGCGTCCTCGTCGAGCCGAAACAGCCGCCCCGGCGAGCGTTCGCCATAGGCAAGTTCGTTGAAGGCAACCGTGGCCCGGCCCAAGGTGCGCGCCTGCTGGAGCGCGGCGAAGGCCACCAGCTGGGCAGGCAGATTAGTCTGTGCGCCACTGACAAGCCGGTAGCTTTCCTGGCCGGGAATTAGCTGAAGCAGGTCGAGTTCGTGAAGTGGGCAGTGCAGCGCATCTTCAATCGCCGGGCCAAGCTGGGCCGCGTTGGGGCGCAGGTAGCAGCGCAGCATGCAGCTGATATCGCGCTCGAGCGTGGCAGCGGATGGGACTTTGCCGCCCAATTGGCTGGCCTTCTGCACGATCTGCTGGGCCAGCTGGTCGACGGTGAACTCGCCACGGCGCAGCAGGTTGAACGTGTAGTACCAGGTAAAGGCTGCCGCTGGGCGCGAAACGATCTGCCAGTGCAGCAGCCAGCGGCTTGTGGGCGTCACCAGAAACGGATCCCAGCCGGTTGTATCATCGAAAAGCGCCTTGCCTAGTGGCGTTGCCTGGTGCTCTGCCCTGCCTTCGAGGCGCTCGAACACATTGCAGACGCGGCCCCAAAAGCGAATCGACAGGGCCATATTTTTGCCTACGCCCAGCCGAACAAACGCATCCTCTTGAAAGAACAGATTGGGGCGCTCCAGCAGAAGGTCATAGGCCTTCTTCAGCCAGTTGCTGCGCAAGACAAAGGTCTCGTGGCCGCTGAATGTAAGCGAGGCAGCATTGGCATTGATGGAAGTCATGGGCTTTCGGCAGTGCAGCTTGGTGGGTACGCCCTATTCTACCTCACAATTCCCATCTATGGGATAACAATCTAATAACTTCTTCGTTTCAAGTTTCAAATCCCATCTATGGGACTATGAGTTGTATCTTTATGTGATTGTATCTTCTTGGAGCAACTATGCCCAATCGGATTCAAGACCTGCCAGAAGAATATTTGAGCCGCCAGCGGGCGCTCGCACGCGCGATTGGTGCCCGCGTGCGTTTGCGCCGCAGCGAGTTAGATCTCACGCAGGAGCATCTGCGCGCACGCCTGGAATTCGATCACGTCTTCATCAGCCGCACCCAATACAGCCGCATCGAGAATGGCGATGCACTGCCCAACGCAGCCGAGCTGATCGCGTTGCGCGCCATCCTCGATGTGCCATTCGATTGGCTGCTGCTTGGCGATATGCCGCATTCCTAGCGCTAACATCTTCAGGAGTTACGCCGTTGCCCAAGCGCGTTCATTTCGCCTGCGGCGGGCAAGGAACCGCCGAATAATTGTTTCGGTTTTTGGCGCGTTGCGCAAAAACCGAAACAAAAAAGATATACTTTCCAGGCTGCCGCAGGCAGGAACCGCCAACTGCGTAAGTCCTAAGATCAATCCACGAAGGCGTAAAGACACAGCCGGAAAAGCATATGGTAGTTCCTGTCTTCGCGTCTTCGTGGTTAAATGTTCGGCGTACCTCCGTAACGTTATGACACCACCTCGTAACCCCGATCTTCGTCGTCAGATCAAGGCCCGCCTGCTGGCGCTGCCACCGCGCGCCTTCGAGCTGTTTGCGGGTGATCTGCTTGAGTTCATCGGCCTGCGTGCGGTGTCGGTAACGCGCTACAGCGGCGATGGTGGCATCGACGCGATTGGCAATCTGGAGACGAGCGCGGCCCTGATCAGCATCCCCACCGGCGTCCAGGTGAAACGCTACCGGGCCAATGTGCAGCGCCCCGATATCGATCGCTTTATTGGTGCGTTGAGCGGCCAGTACGCCCACGGTATCTTCATCACAACGGCGGGTTATACGCGGCAGGCCACGCTAAAGGCCGCCGCCGCCATTCCGCGCGTCGCCACGGTGGATGGCGATCAGGTGGTGGCGCTGATGCTCCAGCACCAGTTGGGTATTGCGCAGCTAGCTGGGTCGGCTGGAAATCTCGACGAACAGTACTTTGGCCAGTTCGGGGCCCAGGCGAGCGCCGGGCCGCGCCGTGTCGCCGAACGGACGGAAGGGTATCAGGTGGGAGTGGATGCTGGGCTAGCAGTGCGCCCCGAGGAGGATTTAATCAGCCTGCGCGCGCTCAGCCACGCGCTGC
>JACMIM010000167.1 GCA_014381165.1 Roseiflexaceae bacterium | reverse complement strand
CGATCGTCAACATGGCCTCGGTGCAGGGGCTTGCATCACAGCCCGCTGTTTCAGCCTATGCTGCGTCCAAAGGCGGCATGCTTTCGATGAGCCGCAGTATGGCGCTTGACTTCGCCGCCGACAACATTCGGGTGAACTGCGTCTGTCCCGGTTCGGTCGATACGCCCATGCTGCGTTGGGCCGCCGCGCGCTTTGCGGCAAGCGACCCTGCGGGCGTGGTGCGTGAATGGGGAAAAGGCCACGCGCTGAACCGGGTCGCGCGTGCCGATGAAGTCGCCGAGATGGTGCTATTTCTGGCGGGGCCGCGCAGCTCGTTCTGTACCGGCGCGGCGTACTTGGTTGATGGCGGTATGCTTGCGGCGCTGTGACCGCTTTGCCCTATGCTCATTTCTATCGTCTGCTCAGGGAGTGCTATGTCATCTGCTGCGACCATGATCGACATCCCGCTGATGACCACGGCGGAATACCAGGCCAAACTGGAGCAGTGCATTCACTGCGGCATGTGTTTGGAAGCCTGCCCCACCTACCCGGTATTTGGCACCGAAATGGACTCGCCACGCGGGCGGATCGCGCTTATGCGTGGCGTCGCCGAGGGCGAGATTCCGGCCGATGATCCAACCTTCAAAACACACATCGACCGCTGTCTGGGCTGTTTGGCCTGCGAGCCAGCCTGTCCTTCCGGTGTCGATTACCGCGTGCTGATCGAAGGCGCACGGCAAACGGTTGAGCAACACCGCACACCTGGGCCAATCGAGCGGTTGGTACGCTGGATCGGCTTGCGCCAGCTCATGCCGCATCTGGGGCGGCTTCGCCTCATGGCAGCGCTCATGCTCCTCTACCAGTGGAGTGGCGCGCAGTTCGTGGTGCGCCGCCTTGGCGTTCTGCCGCCAACACTTGCCGCGATGGAAGCGATCTTACCGCCGCTCACACCGCACCGCCGCGACGACCGCAAGCCGTTTCCCGCGCGCGGCCAGCGCCGTGGTCGGGTGGCATTCCTGCGTGGCTGCATTCAAGAAGCGTTTCTTGGCCAGGCAAATGACGCGACGATTCGCGTGCTGCAGCGCAACGGGTATGAAGTGCTCGTGCCGCAACTGCAAACCTGCTGCGGTGCGGCGCAGATTCACGCGGGCGACGAACACGCGGCCAAAGCACTGGCTCGCGCTAACATCGATGCGTTTCTCGCCTTGGACGTTGATGCGGTGATCTGCAACGCGGGTGGTTGCGGCATGGTGCTCAAAGACTACGGCCACCTGCTGCACGATGACGCCAATTATCGCGCCCGCGCTCATATGTTCAGCAGCACGGTGCAGGATGTTACCGAGTTTCTGGCCGCGCACTTGCATACTCCGCCAACGGGTTCGCTGCCGTTGCGCGTGACGTATGTCGATTCCTGTCACCTGCGCAATGGCCAGCGTGTGGTGAATCAACCACGCGCGCTGCTGCGTGCAATTCCCGGCTTGGAATTGATCGAGCTCGCGCACGCCGATCGTTGCTGTGGCAGCGCGGGCACCTACAACATCACCCAGCCCAGCACCGCCAACACGCTGCTGGCCGACAAGACTGCCGATATTCTGGCGACGGGAGCTGACGCGGTCGCGGTGACGAACACCGGTTGCCACCTACAGGTGATTGCCGGCCTGCGGCAAGCCAAGCCCAACCTCCCTGTGCTGCACATCGTCGAACTGCTGGATCGGGCGTATGCAACTACAGAACCGAAGGTGCGACGATGACAGCGCACCCTCTTTCGACCTTGCAAGCTACGCTGCCTGCTGGGCACCTGATCACGAATCGCGTGCAACTACGTACCTACGCCGCCGACGCTGGCCTCGACCGGGGCGTGCCCGATGGTGTGGCGTTTCCCCAAACGACCGACGAAGTGGCGCAGATTGTGCGCTGGGCGCTGGCGAATAACGTGCCCCTGATCGCACGCGGCGCAGGAACCGGGCTGTCCGGCGGTGCGGTGGCCGAGCGCGGAGGACTCGTCGTGCAGTTCTCGCGCATGAACGCAGTGCTGGAGTTCGATGCTGAAGGGCGGCGGCTTCATGTGCAGCCCGGCGCAGTGAATCAAACAATCGACGCGCTGGTTAAACAACAGGGGCTGTACTATCCACCCGACCCATCAAGCGGGCGAGTTGCAACGATTGGCGGCAACATTGCCGAAAACTCCGGCGGGCCGCACTGTTTCAAATACGGCGTGACGACAAATTATGTGACCGGCCTCACCGCTGTCCTGGCTGATGGCCAGGTGGCGCGCTTCGGTGGCGCGGCGCTCGACTACCCCGAGTATGATTTTGTCGGCCTGCTGAACGGCAGTGAGGGCACGCTTGCCGTCATCACCGAGGCGTGTTTGCGGCTCGTTGGCAATCCGCCAGCGGTCAAAACACTGATGGCTGCCTTCGACTCGATCGAGCGGGCGGGCCAAGCAGTCTCAGCCATTATTGCCAGCGGGTTGGTGCCAACGACCCTGGAGATGATGGATCAACGCATCATGCGTATCATTGAGGATTACACCCACGGGGGACTGCCGGTGCATGCCGCTGCTGCCCTGATCGTGGAAGCCGACGGGTACCCTGAAAGTGTTGCGACGCAGATCGACGAGATGGCTGTCGTTCTGCGGCAGCACGGTGCAGTTGAGCTACGGATCGCACAAAGCGATGCCGAGCGCGACCTGATTTGGTACGGGCGCAAAAGCGCGGTTGGCGCGATGTCGCGGCTGGCCCCGGCCTACTACCTGGTCGATGTCACTGTGCCGCGCAGTCAGTTGGCGGCAACGCTGGCGCAGGTCAATCAGATTTGTGAGGCCCACGATCTGCGCGTGGGCTACGTGTTTCACGCGGGCGATGGCAACTTGCACCCGCTGATCCTGATCGAGCGCCCGTCTGACCACGAACTGCTGGCGCGGGTGCATGCTGCTGGCAAAGCGATTGTCGAGCTGTGTGTGGCCGTGGATGGGAGCATTACCGGCGAGCATGGCGTGGGAATTGAAAAGCGCGCCTACATGCCGCTGATGTATACGCCCGCAGAACTCCAAGCCATGCAGGCGATTAAGCACCTATTCGACCCACATGAACTGCTCAATCCCGGCAAGATTTTTCCAGAGAAAACGCCTCAGCTTCAGCTTGCAGTGCCGCGCGTTCCAGCACCGACAGTTGGCGAAACGGTGCAGCCGGCATCGCCAACCGAGGCGGCGGCAATCCTCCAGGCGGCGCTTGCCGAGGGATACACCATACGTCTGCGCGGCGGCGGCACGAAGTCAGCACACTTGCCGCCCGCAGATGTGACCATTTCGACGGCAGGGATGACGGGTATCAGCGCCTACGCCCGCGAGGATTTGTACGTGACAGTCAACGCTGGCACGACCCTGGCCGCGCTTCAGGCCGGGCTTGCTGCGGACGGCTGGTGGGTGCCGCTCGCTTCGCCCTGGCCAGAGGCAACGATCGGTGGCATCGTGGCGAGCAACCTGAACGCACCACTGCGCAGCCGTTATGGCGCGATCCGCGATCTCGTACTGGCGACCACGGTTGCACTGGCGAATGGCGAGGTGATTCGCGCTGGGCGCCCAGTCGTGAAGAATGTCGCCGGGTACGATATGCCCAAGCTATTTGTTGGCTCGCACGGCACACTTGGGCTGCTGTGTGATGTGACGCTCAAGCTTGCGCCGCTGCCGCGCGTCCAGAAAACGCTTGTTGTACCAATTGCGACACTTGCAGCGGGCTTGCAGGTAGGCCGCAAGCTCGCCGCGCAACGTATTGTGGCATCGGCGGTGCTCCTGTGCGACGGACATGTGGTGGGCGAAGCTGCCCCCTACACACTTCTCTACACCGCCGAAGGTCTCGACGAAGATGTGACCGCCGAATTGAATCTGGTTGCTGCGCTGCTCCAGCGGCATAGGCTCATGGCGCGCCATGTGGACACACCTGGCACAGTGGTTTGGGCCGGTTGGCTACAGGCGCAAGTTGCTTCCAGGGGCGAGGTGCTGCGCATCGGTGTGCCACCAGCGCAATGTGCAGCGCTGGTAGAAGCACTGGCAACACAGGCTCAATGTATGATTGATCTGTGCAACAGTCTGGTTTACACAGCAGGCGATGTGCGTGCCGTGATGGAGAGCATCGCAGCTGTAGGCGGCTATGCAGTGCCACTCTTGGCCGGGCGGACGCGACCTGTGGATACACATCCAACGCCAACGGCAGAACTTACCACACGGCTAGCACAGCGTTGGGGAACAAACAAACAACTCAACCCCGCTTCGCTTCCTGTCGCTATAGCGTAGTGAACGGGGGCAGAACGTGGGCGGTGGTGCCGCGCATGAGTATCACATCTGATGCGGAGCGCACGCCTGTAAAGCATGGCGCGAAGTGCGAAATGGTTGAGCTTGGTTTGCTGTTTGAGTAGTTCCGCTGCATGTAGCCACTCAAGGCAGCAAAGAAATGATTGGTTTGTGTTGTCACGGTTTGCGTGCGACGTTTTGCTTGCGCGACTCATAATCGTCATGTTGCCTAGTTGATGCCCTTGACCGAAGGGTTCTGTGTGTGGCCAAAATGCCAGCAGCGGTAGTATCGTCGACATTCGTGCAAGTGAACTATGTTGCGTATTCCAAGAATATCGGCAGATTGTGCGAGGCGACGAAGTTGGATTGTATCAAGAGCATCATCAGCTTCTGCCAGCTGTTTGCTGGCCCAATCCCACGCCACGCTCGTTCCACGCCCATGGCTCGCGGTCATCGCAAAGGCGAGTTGAGCGAACGCCCGTTGCTGGCGCTCACGGCTAATCCAGGAGCCTGGTTGGCGCTGGCGTTCCCAATTCCAACGGGTTTGGACAAATGCCTGGAGCAATTTGCCGCGATTGGCCGGTAGTTGCTGTTGGGGCGCGTAGACTTCACAGAGCATTGTCCGCTGCGGCTGTTTGGGGCGTTGCACATCGCGTTTGGTGATACACCTATCACCGCTATTGCCTATGCCAAGGGCCGCGCGCTGCTAGCCTACCTTGCGTCCGAGGCCGACCGTGCCCACCCACGTGATGCCCTGGTCGCGCTATTATGGCCCGACCTGCCACTGACCGCCGGTCGCACCAATCTTCGTCAGGTGCTGG
>JACMIM010000166.1 GCA_014381165.1 Roseiflexaceae bacterium | reverse complement strand
GATACCGTCACTGTCGATTCGAACACAATTGCGCCGCTGGTCGAGGCCCGCGCCGACCACCAGCCGGCCCAGATCAGCGTGGTGCTGCTGCGGGAAAACGAGCAGACCCGCATCGCGAGCCTGTTTGCGCCAGATGGCAACGATGTCGTGCAGCCGTACTTCCAGAACACGGTGCGACGCGGAGCCGAGCAAGAGTATGAGCTGTACAGCGTTCCTGTCGATGCCCAGGTCGCACTTGCTGGCCGCTGGCAGGCCAATGTCGAGCGGCCCGAGGGCGGCCCAGTCACGCTGGTGACACTTAGCCGCTCACGACTGCGGCTTTCGCTGCAGGCCCCAGTGGCCCAGCGCGACGATGACGATAGTACGTTGCGCTATGTGCCGGTGGGTCGCCCATTGCTGCTGACCAGTGGTGCGCAGGTGGCGCGGCCGCGCAAGGTACTGGAGGCAGTCTCGACGCCATTTGTCTATAGCTGGGTTACTGGCATGTCGCCAATGGCGCAGGTGATCGCGCCGCAGCCGGGCGAAGCGCTCGCGCTGCGTGATGATGGCATTGGCCTGGATGCCAGCGCGCAGGATGGCCGCTACACCGCGTTGCACCCGCCATTTACCCAGCCGGGCGATTACACGCTTCAGGTGGAGATGCCAACCCGCACCGAGCAGCCAATACATATCGATAAGCTGTACACCGTGCGCGTAGCCGACCTGCCGACGATGACCATCCGCATGCCGCCGACTGCCGCGACGCTGCCGGTAAATCAGCCCTTCGAGGCGTTGATCGAACTACCAGGGCGGGCTGATTTCCAGGTTGACGAGGTTGTCTTTCCGTTGGCCACGGTCGAACGGCCCGACGGCGCGCTCGACCCGCTCCAGATCGCGCCAACTGGCGACGGGCGCTACCGCTTCAGCTACAATCCCAGCTTCAGCGGGGCCTACACACTGCGCTTTGGGGCCGAGGTGCGTGGACGCGGGCCAATGGGCAGCGTGCGCTATATCGACTACGCCGAGGCGCAGGCCGCCGTGCCCGAAGCTGTGCCGACAATCGCGATCAGCGGCGCATTTACCGACACCCTGACCTACGATCGTCGCGGGGCGCTGAACATCCCACTGGCGATCAACTCGCAGGCCAACACCGCCGAGAAGCTGACCATCGAGTTGGTGGGTATCGAGGGCGGTGAGGTAGTGCCGAATGAGCTGCTGGCCTCGCCCAACGAGATTGGCCAGCGCACCGTAACCGTGCGCCTGCCGCCGGATGTGCGCCCCGACGAGGGCCAGCTCCAGCTGCGGATCAGCTCGCCGCAGCGCCGCGTGATTGTCGCGGGCGAGCAGATTGGCGTGCCATTTACGGCTCCACCTAGCTTGCTACTGCCGATGCTGCTGTTGCTGGCGATCCTTGGCGGCGGCGGATTTTACGGCTACCGGCGCTGGAAGAAGCAGCGTGTGCGTGCGATGCTCATGCCACATACGCCCAGGAGGCTGACATGATGACAAGTGCGATCCAGGCCGCCCTGCTACTTGGAGTGGCGGTTTTCGCCGCAACACTGGCGGTCTACTTTATGATGCAGGCTGCCCAAGCGCGCGAACAGCTGATCACGCATACCGAGGATCTGGCAGCCGATCCGGCAGTGCTCAGCGACCCCATGCGTCGACGCAGCTTTCTGGTGCGCTGGGCCGACCGCTACGACCGCTCGCCGCGCGTGGCCACCATGCGCGCCCGGCTGCGGCGGGCCGCGCTCAGCTGGAAGCCCTCCGACTTCACGATCTACCGGCGGGCCGCCACCGCTGGCATCGCCTAGGTGATGCTCGTGCTGATCAAGGTCGCGCTGATTCCTTCGCTGCTGCTTGCGGCGGCGGTGTACTTCATTGGCCCGCGTATGCTCTTCGCTATACGCCGCGATGCCTATGTGAAGCAGTTCAACGACCAATTGATCGAGGTCTCGCAATCGATGGCCAATGCGCTCAAGGCAGGCATGTCGATTCAGCAGGCGCTGTTCCAGGTTTCCGAGCGTGTGCCGGAGCCGGCCTCTGGCGAGTTTCGCCAAACGCATAACGAACTTATGCTGGGCGACAACCTGATCATGGCGCTCAGTGCCCTGCGCGACCGGGTTCGCAGCCGCGAGTTGGATGTGATGGTCAACGCTACACTGGTGCAGCACGCGGCTGGCGGCAACCTGGCCAGGGTACTGGCGGCCATGGCCAACATCCTGACCGAACGACGGCGCATGCAGCGCGAAATTCAGTCGATGACTGCCGAAGCGCGCTTCTCGGCAATCGTCATCCAGATCATTCCGATCATCCTGGTTATCATTCTGCGCGACACCTCGTTCGGCAAAGGCCTGTTCGAAACCACTCCCGGCTGGGTGCTGCTTGGCCTGTATGGCGTCGCCCAGATCGGTATCTTCTTACTGATTCGGCGAATCATGAAAATCGACGTGTGAGGGCGCGCCTGCGCCGGGCAAGAAATGCTCAATGGGGGATGTTGTTTGGCGTTTTGCGCCAAACAACATCCCCCATAAGATTATTTTTTCTGGCCCGCCGCAAGACGTTACGCAATCGTTACAGTCAGGCCTTTTCGCCGCCCTGCCAACCGGCTACTCTAATCAAGAGAGCGTATATCGCGATTGTGATGTGTATTAGCGGCGAGGCTGCCACTTGGTACTACCCTACGCGTAGTGTTTGGCAGGCGTATAACGAGCATATGGCGAAAGGAGGACGCGATGAGTACACAACAGCGCGTACCGCAATGGCTTGCCCGGCTGTGCCGGCACCAGGGCGGTGCGCAGACGGTAGAGGTCGTTGCGGCGGCGGCGATGATCGCAGCACTTTGTGCGGTCTTGGTCGCTGGCATGATCACTGGCGGCACGCAGATTGGCGATGCCTTTACGAACGGAGTGACCAGTGCGCTAGAGCTCGGCGGTGGCGGCGCGGCAACCGGCAGCGCGGCGGCTGGCGCAGCGACAGCTGGCAGCGCGGTTGTTGGAACCGCTCCGTCCGCGCCAATCACCGGGCCGACGGTCATCATGGCGCAGGTGGGCGGCAATCCATTCCAGGGTATCAGCAGCTGGTTTGCCAGCCTACCAGGATGGTTACAGGGCGGGATCGCGGCTGGGCTTGGCGCACTGGCTGCTGCGGCAGTAATCGCGGCGGTAGCGATCCTGGTGTTCACTGCGCCAGTCTGGGGCACGATTGGCGTGGCCGCATTGGCAGTGGCGCTCGTGGCTGGCGCTGGCGCACTGGCGGCTAGCCAGAGCGGCCTGGCGCAGATCGATTTCTGGCGCTTCTTTGTCGGCGGTGCCATTCTCACGCCGTTTGTCATGGGCCTGATCGCCGCATCATGGGTCTCGGTTGCCTCTGGTCTGACAGCATCGGGGTGGGCTAGCGCTACGACCATCGCTAACGTGCTCAAGACCATCGCGCCGTTCTGGCCGCTGGCTGGCGCACTGCTGGACATGGCCGCAACCGGTGAATGGAGCTGGCAGAAGGCGGGCTGGGCATTGCTGATCGGCATCATAACCCTGCCAATCTCCTACGTCTCCTCGTCGAAGGTCGGCTGGATCCAGGCTATTGGCGCATCGCTCAATGTTGGACTCAACCAGGCCTGGAACTTCATTCGTGAGAGGATCTTCGGCGTGCCGAAGGCCAAGACACCATAAGGAGGCTGTAGTATGCTGACGAATATGAATTCGACAAGTTCCGCGCCGCTTGGCCGTGCGAGCATCGTCGCGGTGGCGATTACACTCGTATTACTGGTGGCCCTGCCGGTCTACCGCGCCCTTTCTGGCGGCGACCCAATCGTGGGCTGCGTAACCCAGCGCGATCTGATCGGCCAGCTGATTAGCATGGGCTTTAGCGTGGCTGCGCTGGTTACACTTGCTATGACCGCTTACATGAGTGCATTCGACGGCAGTGATGCCAGCAGCGCGCAGCGCACCGTGAAGCTCCTGCTGTTCGCGGCACCAATGCTGTATTTTGTGTATCGGCTGGCTACCAACCCGTGCATTGGCGGGTGAAGCATTGATTCCCTCACCCCAGCTCTGCCCTACTGGAAGAGGGGCCGGGGTGCGGGGAAATAATTAATAATTGTTTCGTTTTGTGGTGCAAGCACCACAAAACGAAACAAAAAGCTAGATGTTCCACTTTCGTGTTAGATCAAGGAGAGAAGATATGTTGGTGCAGACCCAAGAAGCCCATCCGCTTTTTTCTATCTTCTATAGCCCGCGCCGGACGATGCGGCGGGTGCTCGACAACGATCCTACATATCTTGTCTTGCCACTGATCGCACTTAATGGTATCGCTAAGTCGCTTGATAACGCGGTCAGCCGCGATCTTGGTACACGTTACCCCTTAGTTGTCATTTTGCTTGGCTGTCTGCTTGGCGGCTTGATCGGTGGCTTTATCGCTAGCTATATTCTGGGCTTTCTGCTCACGAAGATCGGCCAGGCCCTCGGCGGCACCGGCACGCAGGGCGAGTTGCGCGCCGCCTTCGCCTGGTCGGCGGTGCCAACTATAGCTGGATTGCTGGTGTGGCCGATCCTGCTGGCGACGCTGGGCGGCAATACGTTCGCGCCGATCGACAATGACCTGGCCTATAACCCGGTCGCCGCGTTTGTCACGCTTGGTGTTGCGGCGGTGACATTGGCGCTGGGGCTGTGGAGCATCGTGCTGAATGTGGCTTGTGTCGCCGAAGCGCACCAATTCAGTGCGCTCCGCTCGGTCGGCACCTGGCTGATGACAATTGTGGTATTTACGGTGCCCCTGATTGTGCTGGCGCTGGCGATTGGGCTGGCTGCTGGTTTGGCCTAATACGCTTAGGAATTATCGGTGCTTGTTGACTCCGATCAGCGTTCACCTGCGATCCCATAGAGGATGAACTTGATAGACCGGGAGGGGTCTCTAGCCATTACTAAGCGGTAAAATCGCCCTGGTAGCGCTGTCAGGTGCAACGCGATGTTCGGCGGTAGCCGCAGTTTTACGGCAAGAGATCGCGAACTACTATGTTGCCAACTGCTCGATCATCAACAACGAGTGGAACACTTTCGTTCGAAGTGTAAATACTACACTGTTGATAATCCGCACCTTGATCGTCGGCGAACGGTAGTGTGTACACTTCGAGTTGCTGTTGCGGCAAATTGATTATCCAGTATATGCCGATGCCTGCACGAGCATACACTTGCTTTTTTAGTGTCTGATCGCGCTGCAAGGTTGTGTCTGATACCTCAATAACCAGTGCAATTTCCTGTGCTGAAGGATGACGACTTGCATAATCTCGTCGTTCGCCTGCAATTACTGCCACATCTGGCTCGGGCTCACTATCCGCTACCGTGATTGGTTCTTGGTCTTGCACATGCCACGCTGCTGGTAGAAGGCGGGCAACTACTTCGCGCGTGAGTTGCGTGCTTAAACGATGCGGCGGATCTTTCGGCATTTGTGTAACCAGCCATCCTTCCAACAATTCAACACGGTCATCATCAGTAAGAATACCAATGCGAATCATTTGATGATACTGATCAATACTTAAACGCCAAATTGGGTCAGAAGGCACCGCCACCAATGGTAGGGAGCGGCGCATTTGTGGTGCTTGTACAACCATACTATTGCTCCTTTCGACAGCTCAAATGCCGCTTCAGTATAGCATCACTACTTGGAGTGTGACGGCAATGAATTTGGCATAATCCCAGCCGTCAAGCGCACCCTTGGCGGTGAGTAATTCTTGAGAGCGAATCCAGAACTCCCACAAGCCAGATCCCACAAGCAGCACGCCTGCTGCAATCACGACCGCAGCTTCGATCGCGATACCCGCGACCGCTATCATCAGCACGACGAGCACCACAAAGGCGAGGAGACCAAGTACAACGGTTAGAAGCACTTGCCAGGCATCGCCGAGCCAGGGCGGCCAGGCCAATCCAGGGAAGCGCCAGACGGTCGCCGTGCCGACCACGGCCAGGACGAGCATGGCATAGCCCGGTACCGCCGACCCCTCGGTGGCGCTGCCGACAAACGCGGGCACCGCCGCTATCGAGCCGATGCTATAACCTGGGTACTTATTTCCAGTTCACACTCCACGTAGGGTCAGTATGCTTTTGTAGTTCAGCGTAGAGGCGGTCTCTCAACTTAATACCCTCCGCGCGCAAAAACTCCTGTGAAATTTCACTGAGCGCCGAAAGCTCGTCGAATTCCTGAAAAATCTCTATTACTTCTGACGTGGCGTATTGCTTATCGGCCAGAGTTTGCCAAGTTTTTGGTACTCCAAGGGTCCATATACCTACATCAGCTGACACTGTGCCGTCGATAATTGCTTGTAGCATACCTATGGCTGCATACAGATAAAGTATCTGTATCTGTTCCTGCTGTATTTCTAACTGTATGCGTTGCATAGATTATCCTTAAAAATCGCATTGGGGCGCGATCCGGCTCCTGAACTCTAGATACTAAACCCTAGACCCTGCTATAGTGATTAGTTTTATCGTCGTAGCCTGAAAAGATGGTCAAGAGAGGGTTTGGATCGGCGATTTTTGGAAGCAACTTTAAGAGTTGGTTATAGTCCTGCTGGCTAATAACGCCCACTCATATACTCCAGCTATGTAACCGTGCCACACAAGAGCAACTCGCTCGGGGAGTTGATACTTATGCACTTTATGCTCTACTTGAATGCGATGTGCTAATTCATCTAGCAAGTCTGCTTGTTCGACTGTCCCT
>JACMIM010000165.1 GCA_014381165.1 Roseiflexaceae bacterium | reverse complement strand
GGGATTTCGCATTGCCATGCTGGTGGTCACGTTTGGTGGCATTTTTGTGATTAGCACCCTGATCGGCGTGCTCACGAGCGGCATCGAGGGCAAGATGGAAGACTTGCGCAAGGGCCGCTCGCGTGTGATCGAGCAGGATCACATGGTGATTCTGGGTTGGTCGCAGCAGATTTTCGTGGTCATCTCCGAGTTGATCGCAGCCAATGCCAACCAGGCCAAATCTTGCATTGTGATCATGGGCGACAAAGACAAAGTCGAGATGGAAGAGGAGATACACGATCTGGTGGGGCCAACCGGCCGAACGCGGATCGTGTGCCGACGCGGCAGCCCAATGAGTTTAGGCGATCTAGAACTTGTCAGCCCGCACACGGCCCGCTCGATCATTGTGCTGGCACCTGAGGGCGATAACCCCGATTCAAGCGTGATCAAAACCATGCTAGCGTTGACGAACAACCCGCAGCGCAGGGCCAAGCCGTACCATATCATTGCCGAAATCCGCGACGCGAAAAATATGGAAGCGGCGCGAATGGTTGGGCGCGACGAAGCTGAACTGGTGCTGGTCGGCGGCCTGATCTCGCGGATCATTGCGCAGACCTGTCGCCAATCCGGGCTGTCGATCGTTTACACCGAACTACTGGATTTCAACGGCGATGAAATCTATTTTCACGCTGAACCAACACTGGTCGGCAAAACGTTTGGCGAGGCGTTGCTGTCCTACGAAGATTCGGCCGTCATCGGGCTGCACCGGCCCGCATCCGCCCCGCAGCTCAACCCACCAATGGATACGCGACTGGAGGCGGATGACCGCTTGATCGTGATCGCCGAAGACGACGGCTTGATTCGGCCAGCTTCAGCCCAGCAATCCGTGGTTGACCTCCAGGCGATTCAGCTGCGCGAACCAGCACTTGCACTCCCCGAACGCACGCTGATCTTGGGCTGGAACTGGCGCGCGACGACGATTATCAATGAGCTGGATAACTATGTCCCAGCTGGCTCAGTCGTCACGGTAGTGGCCGATGATACGACCGCCAACGAGGCGATTGTTCAGCACTGCGCCAACCTCGCGAGCCAGACGATCACGTTTCAGGCTGGCGACACCACCGACCGACGCCTGCTAGATTCGCTGGACATTCCAACATACAAACATGTCATCCTGCTGTGCTATTCCGACACGCTCGACGTGCAGCAGGCCGACGCAAACACACTGATTACGCTGCTGCACCTGCGCGATATTGCCAGCCGCACGGAACAGCGCTTTTCAGTAGTCAGTGAGATGATCGACACGCGCAACCGCGCACTGGCCGAGGTGACAAAGGCCGACGATTTCGTGGTCAGCGATAAGCTGGTTAGCCTGATTCTGTCGCAGGTGTCTGAAAACAAGGCGCTGAACGCGGTCTTTACCGATCTCTTCGATCCCGACGGCTCGGAGATCTACCTGAAGCTCGCCGCCGATTATGTGCGCCTGGGTGAGCCACTCAACTTCTACACCGTGGTGGAAGCAGCTCGGCAGCGCAACCAGATAGCGCTGGGCTACCGGCTGGCCAAACATACTGGCGACGCCACACAAGCGCATGGCGTGGTTGTCAACCCCACCAAGTCAGCGCTGATCACCTTTTCGGAGGGCGATCGGATCGTTGTGCTGGCCGCGGATTAGCGCAAAGCCTGAGTTTAGGGCGCAACCCATACGCATCAGGTTACGCCGTCTGGCGGGGGTACGGGCCTACAACCCCCGAAAATACTTCTTTCTGTTGGTTTTGACGGCTTTGCCGCCAAAATTAATAACACTAGGAGTTACGCAGTTGCCCAAGCACTTTCATTTCGCCTGCGGCGAGCAAGGAAATACCTAATAATTGTTTCGCTTTTTGGTGCTAGCACCAAAAAGCGAAACAAAAAAGATAGATTTTCCGTGCTGCCGCAGGCTGAAATCGTCAACTGCGTAAGTCCCAACTTAGTACGAACCTGTTGTTTTGATCAAGGAGTACAGATGGAAGCCACAGCCCAACGCAGCCAACGTCTTGAAACAGTTGTCGCCATCCTGATCGCCGTCGCCACCGTGCTTGGGGCACTCATCGCATGGCGCTCCTCGATTGCCGAAGATGGCGCTGGCGATGCCGATTTCGCGGGCCTACGGGCCTCGGTCAGCGCCGAGGAAACCAGGGCATTGAATTATGTCAATGCGTATGAGAATTTTGGCGCGTATGCCAACTACAAACGCTATCAGGAGCTGGGCAACTTGGTCGAGGAAGACCAAGCAAGCGCGTCCGAAGAAGAAGCGCTTGTGCTTGAGCGTGAGCGCGCGGACAGCCAGGATCTGTCGATCAGTAGCCAACGGCTGTTTCCGAACAAGTTCCTGGACCGCGATGGCTCCTACAACGTGAACCGCCAGTTGGGCGAAATGTGGGCCGACGCGGCCAAAGAAAACAATTTGAACCCCGACCCGCAGTTTGCCGAGGCCGAACAGCTGCGTGGCAAATCTACCTCGTTGCTGGTCGCCGCGACGGTGCTGGCGATCGCCCTGGTCTTCTACACGCTGGTGGAGGCGTTCGGCGCGCGCATGCAGTATGTGATGGCGGCGCTTGGCAGCTTGTGCCTGGTCGCTGGCACTGTGTTCGCGCTGTTGATTGAATTTCGCCCATAACACCATTCCAGGAGGCGAGCTATGTTTTCGTTGGCCAAAACTTTTGATGACGAGCGCTTCAAACGAATTGTCGCCGTGCTGATCGCACTGCTGACTGTGATCGCCGCCTTGATCGCGCTGTTGCAGAGCGACGCTTCGGCCCGTGACGACCGCGCCAACCGCGACACCAAGCGCTACGCGACCGAGGCGATGGGCCGCAAAGTCAGTGGCGATGCGCGGGTGAATTTTGACTACAATTCAGCCTACCAGGCCTGGTATGAGCTTGATACACTGGCGACCTCGGCCACAAGCCGGGGCGACGATGCCGCCGCCCAACGCTACATCACGCAGCGCGACGAGATGACGAGCCTAAGCCCGCTGTTGGCGGCGCAGTATTTTGATCCGGCGACCGGCCAGCCCGATGTCGCGCGCTACGAGGCCGATGTGTATCTGGTTGAGATGACCACGCTCAACGAGAACTTTCTGGCAGCTTCGGTGGTAAAAGACGGCTGGGACAGCAAAGCCAATGCGTATGTGTTCCACCTAACGCTGCTGGCGGTTGCCTTCTTTCTGTTCGGCCTTTCGATCACGATTGCTAGTTCGATCACGCGCTGGATTTTCGCTGGCGTTGGCACCATCGCGGCAGTGGCTGTGATCAGCATGGCGGTCAGCACCTGGGTGCAGCCGGTGTTCGACTTGCGCGAGCGTGGCGATACGATCACTGCCTATGCAAGCGGTGTTGGGCTGGCGCACCAGGATCGCTGGACAGAAGCGATTGCCGCCTTCGATCAAGCGATTCAAACCGTGCCAGGCTACACCAACGCGCTGGTTGCACGCGCCCAAGCATATGGGCAAGCAGGCAATCAGGAGCAGGCGATTGCCGACTACGAGCGGGCACGCGCCGCAGGCAACGAGAGCGCGAGTGTGGCGGGCGAATTGGCCTGGGCCTATTATCTGCAAAACCGCTATGATGACGCGACGGCAATGAATCGAACTGCGCTGATGGCTAGCCCCGATGAGCTGTGGATTCAGTTCGACCTGGGGCTTGGCCTGCTTGCTTCCGGCCAGGTCGACGCAGCCAAGGCCGAGTACAGCAAGGGCATGGAGTTTGCCACCAAGCAGGTCGCCGACGCGCGGGCAGCCGGCAATGAGGTGCCATCGTTCCTCTGGTGGAGCCTGGACGATGCGGCGCTACAAATCGACACATTGACGGCCGATGTTGAGGATGGGACATCGGTGCCACTGCAAGCGAGTGCCAGCCAGGACTTGATGCAGCAACTCAAGAGCCTGGCCGTGGGTCTGGAAAATACTGGCAAACCGCCCGAAGGCGCAATTGCTGCGACCATCAGCCCCTTTACGTTCAGCGCACCCGCCACGGACGACCAGGGCAACGCGGTCGAGCCGCTTGTTGGCGACAGCTTCCCAGAGGGCACCGACGAAGTGCTGGTCGAGTTCGACTACGACGCCATGCAGGACGGGCAAGAGGTGTTCTACAAGGTCTATATCGACGGCGAAGAAGACCCTTCATGGCGCTTGCTCGGCCCGTGGGACTTGGGCGTGTCTGGCACTGCCGAGAAGCCACTAAGCCTGGCCTACAGCGATGTGTTTGTATTAAACCCTGGTGAGTATACTGTCGAAATGTATGTAAACAGCCACTTAGCCCAGAGCGGCTGGTTTGTCGTCGAGGGCGGCGAGTAGACCGTACTGAGCCGCTTCACAGCGGTATAGCGCCAAGTGCAGCTGCGCAGGCCAAACGTGCAAAACAATACGCCACACCCTTATCTGAAGGACGTGGCGTATTGTTTTGCGCCGCCACCACGGCCACCGGATGAATCCGGCGTCTGATACCCCAAAACGCTCTGAAGCGCGTTAAGGAACTAACGAATAATTGTTTCGCTTTTTGGTGCTGTGCACCAAAAAACGAAACAAAAAAGATAAATGTTCCATGCTGCCGCAGGCTGAAGTCGCCAACTGGGTAAGTCCTAACATTATGCCACCCGCTTATCTGGAACACCGCTTCCGT
>JACMIM010000164.1 GCA_014381165.1 Roseiflexaceae bacterium | reverse complement strand
GTCGTGAAATCCAACTCCTTGGCTCGTTCTCGTACACACCGACTAACGTTGCCGAGGCGCTGGCATGGCTCACGGCAGGGCGCATCACCATCGATCCCTGGCTGGTGAAAGCGCCACTCCATGAAGGGCCAGCTTGGTTCGAGCGCCTGATCAGTGGGCCGGGGGCAGTTGCCAAAGTGCTCTTGAGCTAGAGCTGTAGTTGCCAGAAGTCTTTCATTTCGCCTGCGGCGGGCGTGGAACCAACGAGTAATTGTGTTGTTTGTTGGTACTTTGCACCAACAAACAACACAAAAAAGATAGATGTTCCACGCTGCCGCAGGCTGGAGTTGCTAACTGCGTAAGTCCTGGTACTATCTGCTATGCGACAATCGAACACAGCAGCGTTTATTCTTCCAGTGTGTACGTAGCGAAGCGCCGTAGATGTACCTATGTCAATGTTTTTCTGGATCGCGCAGACGGCCAATGCGATCACAACAATAGTGGCGCTGGCCGCGCTGCTGATTGTGCTCTGGCTCGGCCCGCTGCGCTGGACGAACCTCAGCTTCGCCTGCTTTCTGGGCGCAATCATTGTGTGGATGGGTTTCAGCCTGGTAGCGCGGCTCCTCGTGAACCTCCCTGATCTTGGTGGCGACCCAGCGGCACTTATGAACTGGGTGGCGTTTGGCTTTGCGCTGCTGGGCATCACGCTGTTCTGGTTTGTCGAAAGCTTTTACCCAATTGGCAAGGCTTGGCGCTGGGGCATCAATCTCAGCGCGCTGCTGATCTATTCGCTGTTCCTGGTGCTGCTTTCACAGAACGCCGTTGTCACCGATGTGCGGCGTGGAACCGATGGCGGCATCGCCTTTGGCATCACGCCACGCGCAACAGCGCTTTCTGCATTTCATTATCTGTACGAAGGTTGCGCACTGTTCCTCCTGGTGCGGAACGCGGCCTGGCGCAAACAATTGCCACTCACAATCGGGGCGGTTATCATCATCGTTACCACCGTCATGGCGCTCGTCAGCCCCGCCGTCGCCCTGCAAACCTTCACTATCGCTATCGGCACACTGTTCCTGACCTACGAAGTCGTGCGCCAACAATTGTTCAACCCATTGGTACAGCTCAACCAGCACCTGGAGGCCGAGGTCGAGCGGCGCACGAATGAGCTTGCGCAATCGCTGGCGGCGCAGGAGCGCGTGCGCAGCGAACTTGCAGCGGCGCGCACGATTCAACTCAGCTTGCTGCCGAACAGCACGCCGGCGCTGCCACAGGTCGATGTTGCGGGCAGTTCGATTCCGGCGAAGGAAGTCGGGGGGGATTTTTTCGCTTACCATGCCTTTGCTGATGGTCGGCTGGGCGTGGCGGTGGACGACGTGAGCGGGAAGGGCATTCCAGCCGCACTGCTCATGGCGCTTGCCTTGAATACCTTCGAAACGCTGGTGGACGTGTATCGAGATCAGGGCGCCCTGCTTAACGCCTGCAACAACTCACTGGCACCGCGTATGTCGCAGAGCAAGCAGAACGCCGCTTTCCTGAGTGTGGTGATCGACCCAGCGCAGGGCGAAGCAATGGTGGCGAACGCTGGGTTGGTGGCACCGCTGCGTTGGCGCGCCGGTGAGGTATGCTACATCGAGAGTTACGGGCTGCCACTCGGCGCACTGCCAGATGCTAAGTATGCCGAGACGCGGGTATCGATGCGCCCAGGTGATAGCCTGCTGCTGGTGAGCGACGGAATCGTTGAGGCGATGAATGTTGCCGATGAGCTGTGGGGATTTCCCCGCCTTGAAGCGGTATTACGTGACGTGGGCGCGGCTGAACCAACAGCGATCGTCGATGCGGTTCTGGCCAATGTACGCCACTTCATGGGTGAGGCACCGCAACACGACGACATGACAGTTGTTGCCGTGCGGATGCTGGAGTAGTAGGTGCGTTTCCACTGGCCAGCCAATGCCGCCGCGCGGCGCAATTACGCGAAGGAGGCCCGCTATGCTAATGTCGCTCTTGGTGCGCAAGGAAACCCACTTTGTGCTGTGGCGGCCGCAGGTGACAACGCCGGAACCTCAGTTGATCATCGGCATCTTTACGCCAGGCCAGCCACCGACGCTCGCACACCAGCAGCGCTTGGCGCTGCACCCGTCGCCACTCGGTGCAGATCTGTGGGAGCTGCCAGCGGATGCTTGCCAGCTGACCGCTGGCACCGTCTACCACTACTGGTTCGAGGTCGGCGATACCAATCCCTACATCGGCGCGGGTAGCCGAATCTGGTGTACCGACCCAACGGCGTACACCGTCGACTGGCGGCTAATGGCACCGTTGCTCGCGCCGCCCTATGGTGCCGACGACCAAGATCCGGCTGCGGTTGTGTTGTACCGCGACGGCCGACTCGTGCCGTGCGACCCCGGCGGCGAGACGGTGGCCTGGGATGCCGACACGCCCCTGGCGAGGCTGCCGCCGAACAACCGCCTCGTGATCTACGAGCTGCCGACATCGTGGGCCAGAAACGGCGCGGAGTCGGTCGAGCGCGGCGTCGGCAGCTTTCGCGATGTGCTTGCGCTGCTCGATCCGACTGCGGGCGCTGCCAACTTCGCCAGTACGGCGGCACTGGCCCAAGGCCGGGCGCACCTGGTGGAACTGGGCGTCAATGCCCTCGAGTTGCTGCCGCCGGCAGATAGTTGGGTGAACCGCGAGTGGGGCTATGCGACCAGTAACTACTTCGCGCCGGATTTCGACCTCGGCCGCCCGGCTGGGCACGATGCTCCCACAGCGGCAACTGATCTGGCGGCGCTGGTTGGCGCGTGTCACGCCGGCGGCATGCGCTTTTTCGTCGACATGGTGATGGCATTCTCGACCCGTGGCCCCTATCAGAACATCAACTTTCTTGACTTCCATGTGCAGTTCGGCAGCGGCGACCCCGAGCAGTTCGCTAGTCGGCCCGGCGGCTGGACCGAACCGCGCGATGGCTTCGGCGGCGACCTGTGGAAGTACAACTACTGGGTGTCGTCATACGATCCGGTTGCTGGGGGAACCGCGCAGCTCGTTCCCGCGCGTCAGCTGATGCTCGCGCACATGGCGCGTTGGATGCACGACTTTCGCGTAGACGGGCTGCGGCTCGACAGCGTCAACAATGTTGCCAATTGGGATTTCCTCAGCAGCTTCACCGCGACTGCCCGCACGCTCTGGCGCGAGCGCTGGCATAACGCAGCGGGCGCGGACGAGCGCTTTTTGGTGGTGGGTGAGGAGCTGTCGGTGCCGCTGGACTTGGTGCATCAGCGGCGGCTCGACGGGCTGTGGAACGAGCGCTTCAAGCGCAATGTGCGGGCGGCCATCCTTGGCCACGCGGCCGATGGGGCGTTTAGCTTCGAGTGGACGGTTCGCTCGCTGATCGACTGCCGTTTGTTTGGGTTCGCCGACGGCGCGCAGGCCGTGAACTACCTCACCTCCCACGATGTGGGCGGCTACGGCAATGAGCGGCTGTACAACTTCCTGCAACATCATGGCGTCGCCGAGGCTGAACAGCGGATCAAGCTGGCGTTTGTGTGCCTGCTGACCGCCGTTGGCATCCCAATGATCCTGGCCGGCGATGAGTTTGCCGATCAGCACGACCTAAACGTCGAGGATAGCAAACAGCAAGACCCCGTGAACTACGATCGGCTCGAAGACCCCTGGCGGCGGCGACTGTGTGACTACGTGGCCCGGCTTGTGCAGCTGCGCACAAGCGCACCGGCGCTGGCGGTCAATGATACGAGCTTTCTCCACACAGATTTCAGCGATGGCAAGCGGGTGTTGGTTTGGCAGCGCGGTGCCGACCATACGGGCGCGTTGGTCGTGGTGGTCGCAAACTTTTCGGACTGGGGTACCACGAACGCGGGCGATGCCGGCGCGGAGTATGTTGTGCCAGGATGGCCGAAGCTGCCTCCCGGCAGTGGCTGGCGCGAAGTCACGCAGGCCCGCGATGTGCCAGCGGAATGGGCTGGCCGCGAGCCGATTTATCCCTGGGAGGCAAAAGTCTATCTGCAAGCAACCAGCGCACCCCTGTAGGCGGTCTTGCCGTAAATCGGGCCACCACGCTCCAGGAGGGTCGCCAGCAGTATCATAAAAAAGTGAGCATCACACTGCGGCAGCATGGGAAATCTATCTCTTTTGTTTCGTTATGTGGTGTAGAGCACCACATAACGAAACAATGATGAGGTATTTCCACGCCTGCCGCAGGCGAAATGAAAGCTCTTGGGCAACTGCGTGGACGAAGACAACGCTTGTTTGGTATGGGCGAACCAGCAAGACCGTGTAGCTGGCATGTGGCATGTCGCTCGGTTCTACCCGCTACGCATAGCCGACCACCACGGCCTGCCGGACGAAGCGCTGGTCGGCAACCTGACTGAGCATGAATGCCGCGAGGTCGCCGCGGGGCATGCTATTCACCGTGCCCGGTCCGTCCGCGATCACGGCGAATTGTGCGCGCGCCGCAGCGTCGGTCAGGCGTGGCGGGCGCACAATCGTCCAATCAAGCGCGCTGTGCTGGATGGCGTCCTCTTGGCGCTGCTTATCGTGCATGACATGCTTGAGCACCAGGGGGACTAGCAGCCGGTTGTACAGCACGCTCGCATTCTTGCGGCTCGCACCAATGCCTAGCATCGTGACCGAAACCAGGCGGCGCACGCCATGGCGCTCCATGGCCTGGACGATATGCTGCGTCCCGGCGGATGACACGGTCGACGGCGCGTTCAAGCTTGGCTGCGAGAGCAGGATCAGCACGGCATCCTGGGATGCCACCGCCGCATCGACACAGGCTGGGTCAAGCACATCGCCGGGGATAACCGTGAGCTGCGCGTGGCTGAATGCCAGCTTCGCGGGGTCGCGCGTGAGTGTGGTCACATGATGGCCCCGTGCCAGCGCCTGCTCCGCCAGTGTCCGCCCGGTCACCCCGGTCGCGCCAACGATCAAGATGTTCATGGCTCGTTCCTTTCATTTTCGTGCTGCTGCTGCTTCTCCCTTATCGACGCACGGCACCCACGAAAATCGACAGCGATAGCGACCATGTTATGACCGATCTTGTGGAGGTGCTGTTGCGTAGGTGGGTCGAATGACGAAAAGACCACTACTTCCCGTTTTGGCGAGTATTCTTAGGACTTCTCCGCAGCATGCCGCCGTGAGTGTCTTTTCACAGCTAAAGCATAGGCTTCGACCAGTAACGGGCGTACCGTTTGTTGAAACGTGTCGTCGCTGGGATTGAGAACACAGACCCAGGATTGTGGGGCATAGTCGGGATGCGGCATGATCGTGTCCAGCGTCGTGAAATCGTAGGCGCTGACATCAACGGTGCCTGTGCCGAATGCCAATTGAGTGGTCTGCTTGCTCACGCCGATGTTCAGGCGGAAAACGCCGGGCCGGTCAAGATTAGAGACACGGTCATGCTCGTTATCGGAGGCGGCGAGGGTCGCGAACGGCAGTTTGCGATCCGGGCCATAGAAAAAGAACGTGTAGCCATAGGCCGTGGTTGTTTCGACACCAGCAAATGTATCAGTGATGTACTGGGTAAGTAGGGCTTCGTCCATACATCCGCCTCCTTATAACGCAGACGGCGAACACGGTCAGTTCATCATGAGAAAAGCTTCAGCCGCGCGGCGCTACACTCGCCACACCCGCATCGTGTCGCCGACGCCAACGCCTAGCATGCGCGCGGCGCTGCCATTGCGCACTGCCAGTTCCAGCCGCCCGCTGCTGCCAAACAGCGCGATCAGCGCGCCCACCTCGCCATCGGCATAGGTGCGGCTCAGGTGGGTCAGCCGCTCTTCGAGAATCTCGACGGTAAAGCGTTCACCCATGCGCGACTGCTCTAGATGCTCGGGCAGCACATTTGTAATGCAGTTGCCAAAGTGATCGACATGGATAATCCGCCCGACCAGCGCGCCGCGCCAGCCAATCGTCGGCTGCTCCAGCGCGGCCTCGACCGGCGCGACGATCGGCGGGCCGAGCGCCGTGATCGGTGTGCCAGCGGCGAGATGCGCCGCGACCGGCGAAAATATGTCGCGCCCGTGAAAGGTGCTGCTCACCTCGGGCAGCCAGAAGCGGCGCTCGGTGAGCTCGTGCGCTGCCAGCTGCGCAGCACCCCAGCGCTGGAGCGCATCGCGCCAAACGTAGGTCAGCACGCCATTGTCGGGGGCGACAAACGTAGCCTCGGGTGTTTGCAGCACGATCGCCCGGCGCTTGCTGCCTACGTCGGGATCGACCACCACCACATGCACAGTGCCACTGGGAAAAAAGCGGTGGAACGTTTGCACCATGTAGGCGGCCTGATGCGTGTTCTGCGCCATCACCGCGTGTGTGATATCGACCACACACGCAGCGCGATACACACCCAAGATCACGCCCTTCATGATTCCAACATAGCTATCGGTCTGGCCAAAATCGGTGGTGAGCGTGATGATGCCGCTGGGCTGCATGGTGCGCCTCCGCTACTTGCCAATCTCCGCCCGTACCCGCCCCAGCTCGACATCGACATCGGAAAGGGCGCGTTGAGCCTCGATGAGTTGCTCGCGCTGGCTGCGAATGAAGCGGGTATACGGCCCGATCGCCTCGCGGATGCGCGTCATCATTTTGTCCAGTTCGCCATCGAACTGGCGCTGCATGGTTTCCTGGATTTCGGCACGCAGGCTCGTGATCTTCTCATGGAACTGGCGCTTGATCTGGGCGCGCTTGCCGGGGATGATGAACAGGCCAGTCACGCCAACCACGCCAGCTAGCAGGATGCCGGTGAAATCCCAGGCCACGCTGCCGACCAGCGCCACAATCAGCGCGCCCAGGCCCACCGCGCCGACCTCGGTGAGCGCGGTGGCGGCCAGCGCATTGCGCACGCCTTCCTCCAGTTCAGCGGCCTCGCGGCGGGCATCATAGCCCTCCACCACATCGCGCGTGGTCGTGGCAACATTGTCGATCAGCGCGGCGCGATTGTATTCGAACGAGCCGCCGACATCGCCGATCAGGCCGTGGCGATGCTCGGGCACACGGTTGCGCTGGAGGTAATCCATGATCGATTGCCACAGCCGCAGGTTCTTTTCGATCATCCAGTCGATCAGGCTGTGCAGCTTGCTGTCGATCTGGTTTGGCACATCGCCCATCACCTCGCGCTCGAAGGCCGCGCTTACTTCTTCGGTACGAATCAGCTGGCGGATGTTAGCAAGCCGCAGCGTTTCGTCAAAAAAGATATTTCCGCGCAGCTCCAGGTCGTTCAGCGTGCGGTCGACATCGCCAAGGTGGTACTGGAAATCGTTGACTAAGTCTTCGCGAAACAGCTCCAGTTGGCGCTCGATATTCTCCAGCGTGGCCACGTCTTCCTGAAGCGTAGCGAGGCGCAGTTCGACCACATTCAAATATTTGTCGGCGATCCGCTGGGCCACGCCGATCGGCGAAAGCAGCTTGAGACGCACCCGCTCCTCCTCATCGAGTTGGTCGATCACATAGCGCTCGAATTCCTCGAAGCGGCTGGCCTGCCATGCGGCGGGGTCATTCTGCTGGCGGCCGCGCTGGGCCAGCCGTGCCGAAAGCGGAAACACCTCAGGCGTGAAGCCGAGCAGGTCGCGCGCATTCTCCTTGATGAAGCTGACAACCTGGATGACCTCATCGGGGTTGAGCAGATCGACCTTATTCAGCACCACCAGGATCTTTTTACCCCACTCCTGGATGGTAGCCAGAAAAGCCCGTTCGCTTTCGGTGAACGGGCGGTCGGCAGAGGTAACGAACAGCACCAGATCGGCGCGCGGAATGAACTCGCGGGTCAGCTCCTCGTGGCGGCGCACGATCGCATTGGTGCCGGGCGTATCGACCACCACGATCTGCTTGAGAATGTCGGCGGGAAAGGTGTACTCGGCCAGAAACTCCTCGACCACGCGCTCCTGTGGTTCGGGGCCGTGGCGCAGCAGCGTAATCCGGTCGGTGGTGGGCGTGACGCCCTCGCGCACGATCTTGTCGCCAAGCAGAGCATTGATAAAGCTGGACTTGCCGGAGTTGAATTCGCCGGCGATCACCAGCAGAAACAGCTCTTCGAGATGCGCGATCGTTTCGTCGACGGTGTGGACATCGCCGGGGGATACATCAGCGCCGAAGCGATCGAGCGCGCCGCGCAGCCCGGAAAGCTGTACGCGCACCTGGTCGAGCAAGGCATCTTGCCGCTCGCTCAGCAGCCGCCGTTTAGTGAGCAATCCTAGCACCGCCGCCTCCGTCTTCATCAGCTTGGGCCATTCGTATTAGCCTGAATGGTCAGTGTATCATTGAGCAATGGATGTGTGCAAGAACGGGGCCGAAGGCCGCGCCCGTAGCAGCGGGTTTGAAAGCAGCGGGTTAGAAACCCGCTGTTGGTATGCAAAACGCGCTAAAGCGCGTTGATCGTGGTTGAATGCGCTGATGAGGATTGATGTGTTAATTGGGTAGCGCGCTTTAGCGCCCTTCGCGTGATAACCGAGCGGCTTCCAGCCCGAGGGAGTTGCTATGCAAAACGCGCTAAAGCGCGTCGATCACGGTTGAACGCGCTGATGAAGATTGATGTGTTAATTGGGTAGCGCGCTTTAGCGCCCTTCGCGTGATAACCGAGCGGCTTCCAGCCCGAGGGAATCGGCCGGCTGCCCACAGAACTCCCTATGCACTCGGCGGGCCTTGTTTTTCCAGTACGCTCACGCTTTCGATATGCGGTGTTTGCGGAAAGATGTCGACTGGCGTGACGCGCGTGACGGTGTAGCCGCCGGCGACCAGCGCTTTGAGATCGCGGGCCAGCGTGCCGGGGTGGCACGAGACATACGCGATCCGGCGCGGGTTCAGCCGCAACATCTCCTCGATCGCGCGCGGGTGGCAGCCCCGGCGCGGCGGGTCGAGCACGATCGCCTCGGCACCGTGCTGATAATCGCTAATCGCCCGCTCGACCGGGCCGGCCCGAAAGCGCGTGTTGGTCAGCTTGTTGGCCTCGGCGGTGCGTTCGGCGGCGCGCACTGCCCCCGGCGAGTCCTCGATGCCAGTGACGCGGGCGGCGCTGCGGGCCAGCGGCAGCGCAAAGGTGCCGACGCCACAGTACAGGTCGAATAGCCGCTCGTCGCCCTGGAGCTGTAATCCCGCCT
>JACMIM010000163.1 GCA_014381165.1 Roseiflexaceae bacterium | reverse complement strand
GCAGTGGAGCGGCACGTCGCTGGTGCTGCCGGACGAAGACGCCGCTGCGCTATTTCAGACCGAGCAGGCCACCAGTGCTGCCGCGCTCGGTCGCATGTATGTGCCTGCCGGCCTCGAAGCAATTGCGCTGCGCTACGGCCAGACCTACGACTTCCGTGTGCGGCTGATGGACCCTACCGCTGGTGGGCCGCTCGACGCCGACGAGCCGGTGTACGAGTCGCCCACGCCGGTGGCGACGGTGCCGTTCCGCCGCCACGTCGTACCCGAACCCGTCCGCATCCCCGGGCTGCCACTGTTTCCCGACGCTCCGCTCGACGCGCGCTTCACCGACGACGCACTCACCGTTGGCCGTCCGCTGCTGGCGTACCCGAGCGTGGTGTTCACGGGCAAGTACGTCGACCCGATCCCGCTGCTGCAGGCCGCCTCGGACGCCGCCGTGGGCCAGGACAGTTTCGGCATCCCCGACCCCGACGTCACACGCATGCGGATCGATGTCGAGGTGCGTGCGCTGCGCATGGACAACCTGCTTTCGCTATCGGGCCGCGAGGCCTACGTCCACCTGTACAGCACCGAGCGGGCCTTTCCGGCCGAGTTCGACCAGCCGCGCGTGATCGCGCTCGAGTTCCGCGACGCAGCCGTGCTGCGCTTCGGCGACCCAAACGACCGGGGCGATTTGGGGCTGGCGCAGGCCGAGATCGACATGCTCGACCAGCTGGTGTTGCCGACCGCCCGCGACATCCGCCTGACCGTCCGCGCGCTCGCTGACGAGGATGCGGCCTACTTTGCGGCGGGCGCAAACGTCGGCAAGCCGGTGCAGCTGCACGTGCGGCGCGAGTCGGCCAACGAGGCTGAGCTGTTCGCCAGCACCAGTGCCGCGCGCAAAATCCGTGGCATGTATTTGCAGCCCGACCCGACGCCGGTGTTCGATAACAGCGTGGCCACGCTGCTGTTCCAGCGCACCACCGGCGGCAGCCCGGCGATCATTCAGCGGCTGGCCGAGCAACTCGGCACCGACCACAAGGGCCTGACGCTGGTGGGGAAAACCGGGGAGCGCGTGGTGTTCGGGTGCTCGCGCCGGCTGCGCCATACGCTTTCGCCCGACAACTCGGCGCTGACGTTCGCGGCGAAGGAAGATTTGACCAACCATTGGATCGTGGCGCTCACCTTGCAGCTCGACCGCGACTGGACGTGGGACGCGCTGAAGTATGTCGGGTTCGAAATCTTCCGCGAGAAGCAGTTCACGTCCGACGCCGAGCTCGACGACAATGGCGGCAGGCCGATCGGCGACTGGGAGGTCATCCCCACCGCGTCTATCGTGGCGCTCAACCGACCGCAGCGCGATCGCACCACGCTGATCTTTCTCGACGCAGTCGAGCCGAAGTCGGAGCTACCCCAGGCCTCAAACCCGACCGAGACTCGCTTCCCCGACACTATCCGACTGCGCTACCGCATCGAGCCGCGCTTTCTCAGCGCGCCTGCGGCCCCGCCGCCGGTCGAAGAGCTGGCGCTTGAGCTGCCGGTCACGACCCCACCGGCGCAGGTGCCGCAGATCGTTTCGGCTGGGATCGCGCTCTCGAAGTACCAGCGCAACACCACCTACTCGGCCACCGAGCCCCGTCGCCGGTTCTTGTGGCTCGAGCTTGCAGAGCCGCCGCGCGACCCCAACGACACCTACTTTATCCGGCTGCTGGGCTACGCGCCTGACCCGCTGCTGTCGGATAATCGGCTGGAAAGCTTCACGCCGCCCGAAGAGTCGCCGCTGCCGATCGAACCTGAACTGGTACGCGTGATTACCCCCGACCAGCCCGACGACCAGGCCGGGCTGGCGGCGATGGTGCGGCTTGAGGCAGCGACTTCGAGCGACAAACACTTTCTCGTGCCGCTGCCGCCTGGCCTCAGCGCCGATAGCCCCGAGCTGTTCGGCATGTTCACCTACGAGCTGCGCGTGGGACACACACATATCTGGTGTACCGCACAGGGCCGGTTTGGGCGGGCGCTGCGCACCACCGGCGTGCAGCACCCCGCGCCAACGCTGTTCTGCACCTGCCAGCGTAGCGAGGAGGCGCTGGTGATCGAGGCACCCTACGCCGAGGCGGTGCTGAATGGCAAGAACATAACCGCCGAGCCGCCGCGCACCGAGATCTGGGCGCTGCTGTACGCCCAGGTGCGCCAGGCCGACGGCAAAGACTGGCGCAATATCTTGCTCGACGATCGCGCGCTGCGCCTGCGCCCGCGTGTACTCGGGCGCAGGCGCGACACCATCGTTGGCAGCGTGCAGCCGATGGCCTTTCAGAACCGTGACGCGACCGCCTACGGGTTGACTGGCTGGCGTCAAGCAGAGATCGCCGACTTCCTGCGCGACTTGGGCTTACCGCAGGATTCGCCGCTCAGCGTGTTGTGCGTCGAGATGTTGCCCAGAGCTGCGGCGCTGCGCTCCCAGGCCGCAGGCGAGCAGCGGCAGGCCGAGGGCGATCTGGTTTCAAGCGTACAGGCAGCGCGCTCAGGTCGTGCCGCAGCCCCCCTAGCGATGGCGGACGACGACGTGCGCCCGCTGACGGATGGGCTGGGGCACTACCGCATCCTGCGTACATCGCCGCTCACCGAGGTTCCCGAGGTCTGCTGCCCAACGTGCTGACAGTTCAGCACAACAGGTGGGCATAGCACCTGATGGAGCGCGCGTCGAACGCGGCGTCTACGCTCACCACCTGCAATGTTGAGCACTCGCTGTACTTCCAAAGGAAAGCTCTCATGAGGACAAGGCTGCTACGCCTACAGATTTAGGACTTACGAGTTGGCGACTTCAGCCTGCGGCAGCATGGAACATCTATCTTTTTTGTTTCGTTGTGTGGTGCAACGCACCACACAACGAAACAATGATGAGATATTTCCTTGCCCGCCGCAGGCGAAATGAAACCCGTTGGGCAACTGCATAAGTCCTAAGATTATCGAAAGCGATGGTTGTCGATCATGCTGGCGTCGCCGCCCGCGAGCATATTGCGCCAAGGTTCAGATTGAAGCGCTTCGTGGGGAAAGCCGAGCGGCACCACGCTGATTGCATCGAGTCGGCGCAGGTACTCCTGGCCTAGTTGTAGGGTCTAGCACACCGAGGTTGTCTTGCAGCTGCGAAAGCGTGCGGGTACCGAGGATAGGGATGGCCACGCCGGGCCATTGCCGCACCCAGGCCAGCGCGACGCGCGACGGCGTGCTATGCACTCCCGAGCGCCGCAATGGCAGCGAGATCGGGGGCGCATAGCCTGAACCCTCCCTCGGCTTGCAGAAACGTCCGAAGGGGATCGAGCTACGCTCCTGTCACCAGGCGTAGCCTTCGGGCGAGGGCTTGAAAGCGGGAAAAATCGTGTCGATGCGGGCCAGTGTCTCTTCGCTTAACTGGATTTCCAAAGCACGTAATGCGCCATCAAGCTGCGCTTGGGTGCGCGGGCCGATGATCGGCCCAGTGATTCCTGGGCGGGAAAGCAGCCACGCCAGGGCGACGTCCGCTGGCTGTTCGCCCAACTCGCGGCACAGCCCCTCCCACGCCTCCAGCTGCGGCCGGTTCGCCTCAATTTTCTGCTGCATCTCTGACGATGCGCGCCGACCCGCGCTTGCCTTATCTAGCGCGCCGCCAAGCAGACCGCCGGCCAGGGGACTCCACGGAATCACGCCCACGCCATAGGATGCGCAAGCGGGCAGGAGATCACGCTCGACCGTGCGGGCAGTGAGATTGTACAGACTTTGCTCTGACACCAGGCCCAGGAAGTTGCGCCGCTTGGCGATTTCGTTGGCCTGCGCGATATGCCAGCCCGCAAAGTTTGACGAGCCAATGTACAGCACCTTGCCCTGTTGCACCAGCAACTCCATGGCCTGCCAGATCTCCTCCCACCCGGCCTCGCGCCACACATGGTGCATCTGATACAGGTCGATGTAGTCGGTCTTGAGGCGGCGCAACGAATCGTCGCAGGCGCGGCGAATGTGCAGCGCCGAGAGCCGTGTCTGGTTGGGCCAGTCGCCCATGTCGTTGTACACCTTGGTAGCGAGTACGGTCTTGTCACGTCTGCCACCGCCCTGGTCAAACCAGCGTCCGATAATCTGCTCGGTCCAGCCCTCTCCGCGCTTCCAGCCGTAGACATCAGCCGTGTCAAAGAAGTTGATGCCGTGCTCGTGCGCCCGATCCATGATCGCGTGCGCCTCGACCTCACTCGTCTCGGGGCCAAAGTTCATCGTCCCCAAGCACAACCGACTGACCTTGAGGCCCGTGCGACCGAGGTTCGTGTAGTCCATTGCGGCATCCTTTCGCATCATATCGGCGGCAGGTGGTGCCGCAGAAGCTGCTGAGTCCTGGCAGTGGCATGAACGATGCCACCACGTCGCGAACCGTATTTGGATAAACGGCGCGCCCCTAAACCCTAGCCTTCCCGTCGATGGGTGATATAGATCGAACGTGTGGAAGATGGCTAGGGCAAGCGTGCCGGAACGGATCAACGTGGCGCAGATCGGTGGCGGCCCAAGCATGCGCCGCTGGCCGCTCGCCTTTCGTATACGTGAAGGACACACTCAGAAGGGTCAATAGACTTGCGAGCTGGAACTGCTAAAGCGGATGAAGGGCCTATATCCTAGGGCTATAGCTTCTGGGACGTATGATCTAGCAGGTTAAAAATCACCGCCGCCAAAATCGCCGCCGCCAAAATCGCCGCCGCCAAAATCGCCGCCGCCGTCTTCAAGTCCCGTCTCCTGCGCTTGGGTTGCGTCTTGCTCGGTGCTAACGTCCTGACCGGTGCCGAAATCAGCTGATTCGTTGAAGAACTGGTTTGCAATGGTCGTGCCGATAAATGCGCCAGCGAGGCTGCTCATCAGGGAACCTGCCATCATGCCGCCCATCCCCATGCCACCTGCGCCGCCGAACGCTCGCTCAACCGTGCCCGGCTGCCGCAGATCGGCGCGTGTCGCCATGCGGGCGAGCGTGCGGGGGTCATCGGTTGTGTAGGCCCGCCGCTCGCTGTCGGGCAACGCCTGCGAAAGCTGTTGCAGGGCCAGGGCACGCTGCTCTGGCGTGAGTGTTGCGAACGCCTCGGCATGGGCCTGCTCGATCTGGTCGGGCGGCGCTGTTTTCAGCATGTAGCGGTAGCGCTCAAGTGCTTGCGCATCAGTGCGCTGCTGAGAAGCCGGGTTGTCCTGTAGTGGCTGCTCGTCGTGCGGAAATGACCGTTCCTGCTGGGTGGGCTGCGACACATTCTCCGCACGCTTGCGACCAAATAACCTATCAAGGAAGCTCATCTTGTACCCTCATTCTGGTTCACCATCCACGCTGGTACCTCGAGTAAGCAAGGACGATGCCATGCGCGCGCTGCGGCGCATGTACGCCGCAGAATGGCAGCAGGGATGCTACAGATAACAGGACTTTCGCTTAAAGCGTCTTTTTCGCCTGCGGCGGGCAAGGAATTGTTTTTCTTAGCAGTTTTTTGCGCCGTAGCGCAAAAAACTGCTAAGAAAAGAGTACATTTTGGGAGCAAGCGAAAGTCCTGGATAAGTTCAGTGGCTATAGCTGGGTGCAGGGTGCAGGGCCATGGATGCGGGGCCAGGTTGAGGTGCTGCAAACCCGTGCGAAAGCCGCTGTGTTCAGCGTACAAGCTATCGGCCACCACCGCACGAAAGGGCCATTGTGCTGGCGTATATGGCTCGATGTCGAGCGGATACTAGACCTGTTCGTCAGCCCAGAGCGAGGTCACCGACACCACACCGGCATCAATCTTGCCAAGATTGGCCAAATACTGCCGACCGATGTGTGCGGTTTTCGTGCCAGCTTTACAGTCGCCGGTTTCATCAATAACGCGGTAGCTTTATCTCTACTCAACCGCTTCAACAGAGCGTTGCTGATTATAGTAGGAGGTTCACATGGTGGCATGGCACGACGGGGTAATCTCCAATCCTTCGCTGGCCTCAGACACAGCAGTGCGCGAGGCCGCGCGCGCGCTCCGCGTCAGGTTTCCCGCCGACTTCCTCGCGGTCGCCCGGCTGCATCAGGGGGCGGTGCCGATTCCGGGCAACATCACGCTGCCCGATGGGGCCGTGACGGCTGTGCAGAACTTGCTTCATTTCGAGGCCGCGCCGGGTATGCAAAACATCGTTGCCCGAATGTTTCCGGTTGCGGGCGTTCTCGACAAGGGTGTGATCCCGTTCGCCGAGGATATCGGCGGCGATCTGTTTTGCTTCAACTACCGTCAAACACCCGATGCGCCCACGGTGGTTTTCTGGAGCGTCGATACGGGCATGGTTGAGCTCGCGGCAAATTTTACGGAGTTCGTAGCCCTGCTGCACGACTAGATTCCGTTTTATTCGTCCAGGAGTTCGAAGTGGCGGCAGCTTTTTGTTCTGGCCGCACATTGGTTCGGTGTTTGACGATTTGCGCCAAACACCGAACCAACCCAAACTGCTAGTCCGGCTGCAAGCGCACCTGCTCGCCCGCGATCCAACCCTCCTGTCCGCCGTTGGTACGCACCCGCCACCAGGTGAAATCATTGGCAGGCTGCGGCCCCTCCAGCACGGCCATCTGGGTGCCAATCGGCAGGCGCGTGATGATCTCGGCGCTGGTTCCCGGCCCCGCCCGAATACGCAGTTGAAGGCCGCCCTCGCGGGTTACCCAGGCGTCGCAGCCGACTGCTAGCTCGGCACAGGTTGCCACCGGCCCAGTGGTGACGCGCACGGTTGTCGCCGCCGCTGCTTCAGTGCTGCCCGCTGGCCGCGCGCTGTACACGGCGGTCGCTTCGGTCGGCGTGTCCTCCAGGCTCCAGGTGCCGTCCGCTGCCACGGTAGCCGTGCCAACTACCCTATCGCCATCAAGCACTTCGATCTGCGTGCCCGCTGTGCCGGTGCCGCTAACTGTGATTGGCCCCGCTGGAATTTGCGAATTGTCAGAGGGTGCAGTGATCGCTGGGGCTGCCCCAGCCGCCGGGGCGGGCGCTGCTGGTGCGCTGGTGGCGGCAACGGTGACACTGGCTGGAGCCGATGTGGCGGCGCTTTCACCCGCCGGGCGGGCCGTGATCTGGTAGCTGCCGACTGCTAATTCGACTGGTAGCGACCATGTGCCATCTGCACCAACACTGGCCGTACCCACCACCGCACCATCGACCAACAGCTCGATCGACTGGTTGGGTGTACCGGTGCCACTGATTGTCGGCTGGCCGGCGGTCAAATCACCAGTGGGCAGGCTGACAGTTGGCGGCTCGGCGGCAACCTGCGGGGCTTCGACGGTGATCGAGGTCGCTGCCGATTCGTTGAGCGTCGCACCGTCCGCGCCGACCGTGCGCGCTGTCACCGCGTAGTCGCCTGGCTGCGGCACGTCGGCGTCGATCGACCAGGTGCCATCGGCGGCGGCCACTGTCTCGCCAACCTGCTCGCCATCGACCAACAGCTGGACAGTCGCCCCTGGCTCGGCGGTGCCATTGAACGTGGTTGCTCCAGCTAAAATCGCTTCAGTTGGCAACTCCAGCACTGGCAGGGCTGGCACCCCCGCGATAGCGGGCGCAGTCGCGGCGGGCGCAGCAGGCGCTACCGGGGCTACCGCTGGCGCGGCGGTGGCGGCGACCGGAACTGTAGCCACGGCAACAACAGGAATGCTGGGCACAGCCGCCAGCGGCGGATTAAGCCAAAACCACAGCAGCAGCGCGGCCAGAATAGCGGCCACCACCAGCTTGAACCAGTCGTAGCCGATCCAGCCACCGGCGTATGGCCTGGCCATCACAGTTGTTGTCGTGGTCGTGGCGGTTTCGCGCGTGTCTGGTCGCTGCATCAGGCGTTTCTCCTGCTGCGCGCCGCAAACTCAGCCGCCTCGGCGATCCACAGCTCCGGCGCGAACTCCTGCCAGCTCTGCGGGTTGATGATCTCACGAATCTGATCGGGCGTCAGCGCGGACAATTGCCCAAAGGTCGTCACCCCCGCGTCGAACAGCTTCTGCTCATACACCGGCCCGATGCCATTGATGTCGATCAGCGGGTCGCGCTGCGACGGGCTGCCGATTGAGATTTGTTCGTCGCCGTCGGCATCAGCGAGGCCTGGGAAGCTGTTGAGGTCATCAGGCGTTGCATTAGGCGTTGACAGAGCGCCCAACGAGAAGCTGTTACGCTCAACCGTCGGCTCGGGTTCGTTGGAAAGCGTCGCTCCGGCGAACATAGCAGCACCGCGTGCTGCTGTGCCGCCGTCTTGTGCCGAGGCGGCGCGCAGGCTAGCCAGTTCAAGCTGTAGCCGGTTGCGGTCGTCGCCAAGCGCATGCACCTGCGCCTGCACAGCTTCAAGATCACTGGTGTTGCGGTCGCGCAAGCTACGCAGCTCATCCAACTCACGCTGTAGAAACTCCCGATCATCGGCAGCGGTGTGAGCCTGGGCGTGCAGCGCCGCGATTTCGCCCGCACTATGGTCGCGTAGGCCGCGCAGCTCATCCAGCTCAAGCAGCAATCGGTCGCGGTCGGCGTCGGCCGTGCCGGCCTGGGCGTGCAGCGCCGCGAGATCGGCGTTCAGCCGGGTGTTCTCGCCCTGGAACCCATCAGCAGCTGCCGACAGCCGCGCGTGCTCATCACGCAGGCTGGCAAGCGCCGCAGCGTCGGCCTGGGCACCTTCCAATTGCTCGTGCAGCCGCTGTTGTTCAGCCCGCAACGCTGCCAGCTCGCCGGATATAGTGTTTCGCTCGGCAACGGCGGCGTGAAGCTGGCCCTCGAAGCCGCGCGCTGCCTCCAGACCCTGCCGTAGCTGGCCGATATCAGCGCGAAGCACGGTGATAGTCCGTTCGGCCTGATCGCCACCTTGGCGCAGCAGCGTCACCTCGTCGGCCAGTTGGTCGCGCTCAGTCTGGAGTGCGCCAAGCCGCACGCGGGCCTCACCGGCCAGACGATCGTTGTCAGCGCGCAGCGAGGCGGCTAGCGCCAACGCCTGCTCGTGTTCGCCGCGCAGGCTGTTCATGCCCGTCACCGACTGATCGTACTGTGCGTGTAGTCCCCTCAGATCGCGGTCGGCCTGGTCGCGCCCGCTACGTAAGCTGGTCAGCTCGGACTCCAGCCGCGTGCTGGTTTCGCTGTACGAACGAACACGCCGACGCCAGTATAGCCAATCGACCACCCACATAATCAGGAACATGATCAGCAGGCCGAGAATGAACCACCAGTAGTTTGGCATCCGCTTTCCCCACTCTTTCTTTCACAACTACCTCAGCCAGCCGTCTTCGAACGAAAAGCGCGGGCACAGTAAAAACAGAACCAGCCACGCTCGTGTGGCGTCGAATGTTTGCGTGCGTGGTGCGCCATGGCATGATGAACACAACAGGTGCTACATCGGCGTGGCAGCCCGGTGAAAACCAAGCAAAGCAGGAGCGGAAGCGGGGTAGAAACAGGTTGATAAAATAATTATACGCCTGTTTGTAGCACTTGTGAAGGCCATTTTCTCGCTGAAATAGGGCGCATGCGTTCTCGCGTTGCCACCACGCCCGCCCAGCGGCTGAAGCTGCCGATTCGTACTACGAAGCCCGCCTACGCGGGCTGCAACGATGTTCAGCCCGCGTAGGCGGGGCTTGGTAAGCCCTGACAGCGGCTTCAGCCGCGCGGCTGATGGCAGAACGCATAAACCCTGCCCGCACAAAAGACCAATTCATAGAAAAAAGACGTATAGTGTAAGTGCCACATTCGCCTGCTGCGGGCGACATGTGCGATTGCGCAGATTGCAGTATTGCCTCTCAGCTGTAGGGGCCTAGAAGCTACACACCATGCACGAACATACACCAATTCAAGAAGACGTGTACGATGCGATTATTGTCGGTGCGCGGATCGCCGGGGCGGCCACTGCCGCGCTGCTGGCTCGCCAGGGCGCGCGCGTGCTACTGCTCGATCGGGCGCGCTTTCCTGCCACCACGGTCTCCTGCCCAATCTTCTTTGGCAATAGCCTAGCGGTGCTCGACCGGATCGGCGCGCTGGCTGCGGTCGAAGCGATCGGCGCACCAAAGATTCGCTCCTACGGCACCCGCACGCCGGATTTCGACTTGGTGACGCGCCTGCCTGAATCGAATGGCTACGACTACGCCTACTCGATCCGGCGCGATGTGCTGGACGATGCGATTTTGCAAACGGTGATCCAGCACCCCAACATCACCCTGCGCGAAGGCTTTACGGTCAGTGGCCTGGTGCAAAGCGAGGGCCGCGTGGTGGGCGTGCGTGGGCGTGCGGGCAGCAGCGCGACCGAGACGATTCTGGCCGATGCGGTGATCGGCGCGGACGGCAAGCGCTCGGTGGTGGCGCGGCTCGTCGAGGCCAGCGACTACGACCGGGTTTCCGGCCAGACAGCGATTTACTATGCCTACTACCGCGATTTCGCGCCGCTGCACGAGCCAAGTGCCTTGATCTACGCCGACCCGCGCACCCAGAAGGGCGTGCTGGTCTTCGACGCCGATTCTGGGCTGACAGTAGTTTCGGCTGGCGTCGCCGCCGGCGATTTCGAAACAGCCAAGCGCGACCCCGAGGGTACGCTGGAGCAGCTGTGGCGGGCCGTGCCCGAACTGGCAGAGCGCGGCAAGCATGCGACACGAGCCACGCCGGTGATGGGCCAGGCCCCGATGGACAGCTATTACCGCCAGTCCTTCGGCCCCGGCTGGGCGCTGGTTGGCGATGCTGGCATGTATCTCGACCCGATCACCGGCCAGGGGATCAACAATGCGCTGACCGCCGCCGAGTTGTTCGCAGAAGCCTGGGGCAAGACCCGCCGCCGCGCCTCGTGGATGAACGCCATGGCCGAGTACCAGCGCCGCCGCGATGCGGCTACCCGCCCGATCTACAACCTGGTGGCCCTCGGCACGCAGGCCCAGCAGATGAGCTGGATGGGTGATCTTGGCGTCGACCTCGGCACACCGATTTTCAAGGCGATCGCGCGCCAGCCCGCGACGGTTCAGCAATACATCGGCATCTTCAATGGCGCAACCCCGGTCAGCAGCTTCTTCAACCCGCTCAACCTCACGCGGATCATGGTGCGATCAGTTGTAGCGGGCTAGGCCCAGTCTACACGTAACCACCACGACACCAAGACACCACGACACCACGTTCTAGAACGTGGTGTCGTGGTGGTAAAATAGTTTTCTACTGTCGCACCCCCCGCTCGTGGTCGAGCAGCCACTGTTTGCGCTCCAAACCGCCGGCGTAGCCAGTCAAGTTGGCATTCGCACCCACCACGCGGTGGCAG
>JACMIM010000162.1 GCA_014381165.1 Roseiflexaceae bacterium | reverse complement strand
GTCATGTTCACACTGTCGATCGCCTTTTTGCTGTATGCCGTCGCCGGAGCGCTCGCCGCCCGCGGCCAGGTCCGCTCGTTTTGGATTGGGGCGGCGGTGTTTGGCGGCGGATATTTTGTCATGTTGATGGACGCGCGCATGATCGATTCTCATCAGCAAGCCTCGATGTTGCCGCAGGCCTTGATCACCCAGCAAGTGCTTGATGCGTTGGCCGAAGCGCGAGGACTGCAGGTTGGTGCTGCGCCAGTCGGTCGCGACCACACGGTAGCCTTGAGATACAGCCCAGGCCAGGCCGTGGCGTGTGAGTGCAGTCCCCACCCCTCTTCCGCGCGATTCGGCGGTGGTGGCGGCAGTAGCAAGCTCGGCGCAGCCAGGCGGGACATACAGTGTATCCTCGCCTTCAGAATAGGGGTAGAACGACTGAAAGCCGACCGGGCGGCCAGCGTCGAAGGCGAGCCAGGTTACGCCTTCCGCGTCGTCCACTTCGTCGGCATAGAGCTGGGGCAGCTCGTCGGCGCGCTCGGGGGCGGTAAAAGCCCAGGTTGGCGCGGCGACTTGCTGCTGCCATATCTCGCCGGCGAAGCTAGCCATGATTGGCCCGTCGTCTGCGCCGGCCTGGCGAATCGTGAAGCGTGGGTCGGCTGAAAGAAGATCGACGGTAGCCAGATCAAGCAGCGCGTGCATTTGCTCGACGCCAAAGCTGAGGCGAAACCATGCGTCGAGCAGCGGCGCGTTGGCAGTCGAGACCAGGGCGATGTGAGTGTAGCAGCCGTAGCGCACCCAGCGCCGGGCCAGCGTGGCGTACATGTTGCGCATCAGTTCCGTGCTTTGCCCTGGCGCGAGCGCGTGGCCGGCTCCGCGCACCCAGGCGGCGCGGCCCCAGGTCGTGTCAAAGACCATGTCGCCGATCAAATACCCGAGCATGCGCCCGCCGATCATTGCGGCGACACCACTCGCGTGCGGGCGGGCTAGCACCGCTGCCACTGCTGCTGTGGACGCAGCGGTGTGCTCGAAGCGCACCGGCAGCAGCGGCAGCGCCGCGCGATCGGCGGCGTGGCGCTGGGCCAGCATAGCCCCAGCTTGCTCGACCATATCATGACTAAAAGGGACAATTGTAAGGCGCATAGGTTTTGCTTCGTATTTGCGAATGCTGGTCTAGCGTTTGCTTTGCTCGATGCTATGGAAACACAGCGCGACAGTGATGCGGAAACCTGGGCCGAGGACTACCGTGCCCACCCTGAACTCTATCAGGTCGGGCGTGGTGAGCACGGCGTGTTTCACGTCGAGCCGTACAAGAGCGAGCTGCTGCCGCTGTGGGCCTTCCGCACGCCTGATGTGGCGCGGGAATCAGCAGCGGCGATTTATCAGCGTTACACCGAGTACCGTGAGGCGGGCGATTTTGTGGGCATGGACATGGCGCGCAAATATTTACAAATGGGCTACACCCGCGCACGCCGCTACGCTAACCACCAGGGCGGACGCAAATACGCTGCCGACGGTCAGGAGCTGCCGCGTGACCAGATCGACCACGAAAAGGCTGAGTCCGCCGCAATCTTCAGGGAGCGCTGGCGCACGGTCGCCGACGACCCCGAGTACCAGCGCCGCAAGCGCGCACATCGTACGCTGTCTTAGTACAAAAACATCGGCTTGCCCAGCATGTGCTTGACTTTGGGCCGGTAGGCTGTTTTGTCGTACAGCTCCTCGACATCGACCCGCTTGAGGCCTTGCGTGCAGGTATCGACTGGCACAGTCGTGTACTGACCATTCTGGAGCGCGGCCATGCGCCCGCTGTGGCCCTGGAGCAGCTGGTCGATTGCGAGGTTGGCGTAGGAGATCGCCACCATGCGGTCGAGCGAATCGGGCGCGCCGGCGCGCATCAGGTAGGCGACCTGCTGGTTGACGATCTCGATACCAGTGATCTTCTGAATCGCGTCGCCGGTGGTCTGGCCAATGCCGCCCAGCTTGCGGTGGCCGTAGGCGTCCTCCTGGCCATATTCAACCACCTGCCCGCCCAGCATCGAGGCACCTTCCGAGATCGCAATAATCGCATAGTTCGAGGGGTTGCGTCGGCGATCCTCGGCGGCGAAGTGCGCCAGTTGCTCGACATCGAATGGCACCTCGGAGATGATCGCGCGATCGACATCGGCTAAATAGGCCGAGATCAGCGCCGTCTCGCCGGAGTTGCGGCCAAACAACTCGACCACGGCGATCCGCTCGTGTGAGCCGGCGGGGGTGCGCAGCGCGTTGATGAACTCGACCGAGCGCGTGACGGCGGTGGAAAAGCCGATGCAGTAGTCGGTGCCAAACACATCGTTATCCATGGTCTTGGGAATGGCGATCACCCGCACGCCTTCCTCGAACATGCGCACGGCATACGAAAGGGTGTCGTCGCCGCCGATCGGGATGAGCGTGTCGATCTCCAGGCGCTCGAGCACTTGCAACACATGCGGTGTACAATCGGCGGTGTTCTTTGGCCCGTCGAAGGCGAAGCGGCCTTGTAGAAAGGCCGGCATAGCTGCTTCTTTGACTTTGCCTGGATTGGTACGCGAGGTATGCAGGTGCGTGCCGCCGTAGCGGTCGATCGTGCGCACCGCTGCGGGCGAAAGCTTTTGCACCAGCTCCTCGCCCGCGGCTGGGTCGTCGAGATTATAGTTGAGCAGCCCGCCCCAGCCACGCCGAATGCCGACAACCTCGACCCCCGCGTCGGCGGCGCGGTTGACGACTGCCTTGATGCAAGGGTTGAGTCCGGGTACATCGCCGCCGCCAGTTAGAATTCCGATGCGCAAAGCAAGCCTCCGTTGATGCTATATGCGGTCCGGCGTCCTCGCCACCAGCGAAAGCGCCGTCGCGAGGCGTATTGTACCAAATCTTGCCGCAGCGGAACGGGGATAGATGCG
>JACMIM010000161.1 GCA_014381165.1 Roseiflexaceae bacterium | reverse complement strand
TCAGCTGAGATACAAGCAAAAAGCTATGTGAAATGATTAGACGCCACCCCCTGCCGTATCCTTCGGTTTCGCCAAACAGCGCCCAGACGTGATATACTTAGAGCAGCGCGATGGACAACCGTCAACAGGTATATTGGCTCCGACGGTTCTCGCTTTTGGCGAGCAATACCTAGTCACACAGGTCGTCCGCATGATCGGGCGGCTTTTGTATATTCGCAGGCGTTTTGGATTCGTGTGAGGCGCAGCGCTGCCGCCAGAAGGGCGCGCGGGCGAGTGCCTCGTTTAGAAAGGGGCGAAGGACGGGCCAGATGGCACTCTGATGGTTCCTAACCTTCATAACAATTTATGGCGAACAACAGATTGCGCGTAACTCCTCTCGGCGGGGCCGGTGAGGTTGGGCGCAACATGTGGGTGATCGAGTACGACGAAGAGATCATCCTGCTTGACTGTGGCGTGATGTTTCCCGAGGCCGAGATGCTGGGCATCGATTTGGTGCTGCCGGACATTACCTACCTGCGCGACCAGCAGCATAAGATCAAGGCGCTGCTGCTCACGCACGGCCACGAGGATCACATTGGCTCGACGCCGCACCTGATCGCGGATCTTGGCTTTCCGCCGATCTACGGCACCCCGCTGACGATCGGCATGGTTTCGAACAAGCTCAAGGAGCATCGCCTGCTCGATAAGGTAACGCTCAACCGCTTTCAAGCCGGCGATACCTTTACGATCGGCGAGCACTTCACGATCGAGCCGTTTCATGTCGCCCACTCCATTCCGGACACGGTCGGCTTTGGCGTTACTACGCCAGCTGGCCTAGCCGTCTACCTGACCGACTGGAAGTTTGACCACACTCCGGTCGATGGTCGTCCAACTGATATCGCCAAGATTACTGAGCTTGGCCACCGCAACCCGCTGGTGCTGATCACCGATTGCGTGCGCGTCGAATCGCGCGGCTACACGCCCAGCGAGGCGACGATCGGTGAAGCGTTCGACAACATCTATGCGACCGCGCCAGGCCGGATTATCATCGCCACCTTCGCCTCGAACATCTCGCGCGTGCAGCAGGCGATCGATTCGGCGGAGGCGTATGGCCGCAAGGTTGTGCTGGCGGGCCGTAGCATGGAAAATAACAGTCGCATCGCGCTCGACCTGGGTTATTTGCGCGCCCAACCCGGCACGCTGGTTCGCCCCAATGAAGCTGGCAGCTACCCGGACGATCAAATCGCGGTGGTCTGCACTGGCAGCCAGGGTGAGCCGATGGCCGCGCTGGCCCGCATGGCCAACAAGGACTACACCCACGTCAAGATCAAGCAAGGCGACACAGTGGTTGTCTCGGCAACACCCATCCCCGGCAACGAGGTTTCGGTCAGCCGGGTGATCAACAATCTGTTCCGCCTTGGCGCCGAGGTGATTTATGGCAGCCACGCCGGCGTGCATGTCTCCGGCCACGCTGCGCAGGAGGAGCTGAAGATGCTCCTCGGCATGCTGCGGCCCGAGTTCGTTGTGCCGTTCCATGGCGATTATCGCCACCTCATGCTGTACCGCAAGATGGCGCTGGGCATGGGCACAATGTACAAGGACGAGCAGGTGTTGGTGGCCGAGAATGGCTCGATTATGGAGTTCAGCCGTGGCTTCGGCAAGATTGTCTCGAAAGCCCCGGTTGGCTATGTCTATGTCGATGGTACGACTGTCGGCGATGTGGGCAATGTGGTGGTACGCGACCGCCAGATGCTGGCCCGCGATGGCATTCTCATGGTGGTGGTTGGTATCGATCGCGCCACCGGCGGGCTGGTGGTCGGGCCGGATGTGGTTTCGCGTGGCTTCGTGTACATGCGCCAGTCCGACGATCTGATCGACGCCACAAAGGAAGTTGTGCGCAACACACTTGGCGGCACCAACGGCCAGTTCAATGGTGATACCGAGGTCGACACGAATTTTGTCAACCGCAAGATCAAGGACGCAGTCAGTGAGTTCCTGTATGCGCGCACCAAGCGTCGGCCGATGATTATCCCGGTGGTGATGGAGACGTAAGACGTTTGGACATACACGAACAAGAGGTTTGGCGGGCTTACCCTCGCCAAACCTCTTTGCGTTGTGCCCTACTTCGCGACTTGCGCCCGCGCGCGGCCTGCGGTTGGCGGTGGCTCGGCGGCCTCGTTGCGCAGCCGCTCGAACAGTGCGGCGCGCAGCTGCTTGAGCCGCTCCTGAAATACAGTCGTGCGGATCGAGTCGGTCGACATGATCAGCGCATCCTCGTTGTTGTCGGTGTAGTAGCGCGGGCGCGTGCCGAACGCGCGGAAGCTGTATTTCAGGTAGAGTTGCTGTGCGACCACATTCGAAAGTCGCACCTCCAGCGTTAAAATATCGGCATTGAGCTGCATCGCCTGATCGGCCAGGCCGTTGAGCAACAGCTCGCCGATGCCGCGCCCGCGATAGGCCGGGTCGACAGCGATTGTGGTGACGTGGCCCTCGTCGACGGCCAGCCACAGGCCGCCGTAGCCAACAATCGGGTGCGGGTTTGGCGCAGGGGCCGCAGTAGCTCCGAACAGCGCCGAGAAAATCTCGGCGATCACGTTGCGCGTTCGCGCCTGTTCGCGCTGTGGCGGCGGGGGCGTCGGGCTGGCGCGTGCTACGACATAGCGGCTATTTGAAGGGTTACGCAGCTCGTTGCGATAGGTGTTGGCCGACCAGGGCGTCGAGAAGCTTTGGCGCTCGATCGCTTGCACCCGCTCGATATCTGCCTCGACCATCGGTTCGATGAAGTAGTACATGGTCGCACCTAGGGACT
>JACMIM010000160.1 GCA_014381165.1 Roseiflexaceae bacterium | reverse complement strand
TGGTGTCGTGGTGTCTTGATGGTAAAGAAGTTCTTCAGGTGGTGTAGATCGGCAGCGTCAGCCAGAATGTGCTGCCCGTGCCGATACCATCGCGGATGCCAATCGATCCGCCGTGCGCCTCGACCGCCAGTCGGCAGAAGGTGAGGCCGATGCCAGTGCCACGGCGCGACTGCATACTGGCGACTTGCCCGTACAGCTCGAAAATATGGTCGCGCTGCTCGGGCGCGATGCCTGGCCCGCTGTCGCTGACGCTCAGTTCGACGAATGCGTCGTTGAACCGGCGGATATGGATGCGAATCGCTCCGCCCGGCGGCGAGAATTTACTTGCATTACTCAGGATGTTCTCGATTACCCGCTCGACGATGTCGCTATCTACCTCAACCATTGGCAGATCGTCGTCTTGTTGAATCGTTACTTCCTGCCGACTGGAGCGGGCCATTACCTGCACCGCTTGCAGCGCCTGCTCGACAAGCGTTAACAGGTAGTGCGGAAACAGCGCAAGTGTGACCTGGCTGGATTGCATTTTGCCGACATCCAGAATTGTGTTGATCAGTTTTAGCAAGCGTTGAGCCGACGAACGGCTTTGGCCAAGCACATCCATGAAATCGGGGCTTTGCGGTTGATCGGCATACATGCGTAATATATCTAGTCCCATGATCAGCCCAGTCAGCGGTGTGCGCAGATCATGCACAAGCATGCTCGTCATCTCTTCGCGGAGCTTCTCCAAGCCCACCCGTGCGCTGATATCGCGAGCTGTAATCATATAGCCGGTGTTGTTGCCGCTCATCGGCGTCGTCGCCCACTCGATATGTAAGGTTTCGCGCAGCTTGAGCGTGCCGGTTTTTTGCTGCCGCCGCTGGGTGCGGATGGTTTGTAGCAGCTGGCGGCGGCGGCTAGGGTGTTCCTGGTGAATCAGCCTGTTGAGCAATCTAATCAGTGGCTTTCCTGTGCAGAGGTAATCGCCAACGCCCAGCAGCTGGCGTAGCGCCCCGTTTGTCAGCAGAACCGTGCCGGCAGTGTCGACGACCAGCACCGCATCGCTGATCGATTCAAGTACGGTATTGAGTTCGTCGCGGGCGACCCGTGTCTCATTGAGTAGCCGAGCATTCTGGATGACCACTGCGATCTGCGCCGCCAGCGCGTAGGCAATTCGTAGATCGTCGATGCTGTAGGCATGCGCAGCGCGGGCGTAGAAATTGATCGTGCCGACGATCGTATTGCCATTGCGCAACGGCAGAATCAGCGCCGATTCAGTGTTGGCTGGCATGCCCTCCTCACGTTCGAACAGCAGCAGCGCCTGGCCTTGCGCAAGCACCCGGCCAATCACACTCGTGTGTACGGGGCAGCGCTGTTCACTATGCTGGTAGCCTGGGCTGGCCCGCAGCACGCGCTCGGTGTAGGTCTGTTCGCCGCGCAGGGCGATCGAGCTGACCTGAAAATCGAGCACCCAGCGCGACTCGCGGGCGAACGTTTGCAGAATTTCCTCGAACTCGAGGTTAGCCTGCATTGCTACCGTCACCTCGTTGAGCGCCGCCAGACGTGCCGAAAGCGCCTGCGCTTCGGCGAGTAACGTACGCACCTGTCCAACCATATCAGGGTTGGTGGCGACATCCTCTGGCACCTGAGACTGATTATAAAGCCGTCGTCGTGGCATTTCGGAACTACTTTCGTAGCCTTTATTCTGAATTCCGTAATTACTCAGGGGGTGGCGTGGTGGGGCAAAGCCCCGCAAATACACTTCTTTTCTGCCGGTTTTGGATGGCTTGCCATCCAAAACCGGCAAAAAAGAAATCGTTGGGGCCGTAGCCCAAACCCCCGCAAACGCGGCATCCCCTGAGTAGTTACTGAATTCTTAGCTTATCCCAGTTTGTCGAGTTCGATGCCCGCGCTGTCGGTGTAGGCGTTGATCGAGGCGAACAGATCGGCGGTGGCGACGATCTCGAAGATTTCCTCGTCGCTCAGATCGACGGTGCGCAGTGCGTCGTAGTCGCCGCTGGTGATGCTGAGTGGGTCGGTCGCGGCGCGCAGGCCAAACTGTAGCATGCGCTTCTCGCGCTCGGGCAGTGGGCAGTTGGCGAAATCGCGTACTAGGGTTTGCAGTACTTCCTCGGACATCCCCATTGCGCTCAGGCCATGCAGGTGAACGCGCATGGCATACTCACTCTGGTTGGCCTGCGAGATCAAAATACCAATCATTTCTTTGAGCGTGCGCGGCAGATGGCCATGAAGAATTGTCGCGCGGAATTTATCCCAATGCGCCCGCAGCAGCGTCGGGCGGATGGCCATCGACTTGAAAATATTTGGCACGATGCCAAAGCCAAGCTCCTGGCGAATCTCGGCGTAGATAGCAATAACCTGTGGGTCGCGCGCGTCGGCTTCTTCGATGATTGGAAAGTGCGCCATGGTAGCTATTGTTCCTGTGATGTGGTGAATGGGCGGCAACAACGGGTCACTATGATTCTAGCATAGGCACCACGGTCGCTACATGACAAAACTGCATCGAAGCAGCTGTATTTTTCAGGCATTACTCGGCGCACAGGTACAGCTCGCTTTGGCCATCGGTCGCTTGCCCATACCCAAACGTGGCGATTCTGAAGCCGTGTTCGCCAACCATGTGCGCGAAGTGCGTCTTTTCATAACGCACACAATGCAGCGCGCCTTGCCAGTCGGCGCGGTAGCTGGCCGGGTTCTCCTCGAACGTAGGCACGCCTTCTTCCACGAACGCGGTCAGAAAGACCGTCCCGCCAGGAGCGAGCAGGCGCGCGAACTCGGCCAGGTATATTGTGGCATCGGCTTCGGTCATATGTGAGAAGACAGAGTACAGTGTGATGATCTCGAATGAGCGGTCGGCAAATGGCAGGCGAAAGAGATCGTCGAGTGTGCGACCGTGCGGGTTGTAGCGCGCGTTGCCAATATCGAGGTGCTGGAACTGAAAGCGCGGGTCGGCGTTGGTCAGGTGGCGCTGGCACCACGCGACACAGCGCTCGGTCACATCGACACCAACATACGAGTGCAGGGCGGCGGGCAGGGTCATCAGGCCAATCGCCAGTCGGCCAGCCCCGCAGCCAACATCGAGCACGCGGCTGTGGCTGGCCAGGCCGCAGCTATCGCGTAACCGCTCGGCCTCGGCGCGGGCGGAGGCCAAGAAAAAGGCGTCGTTTTTGAAATCTGCGCCACAGAAGCGCAGATCGACGGGCGGCAGGAGCACGCCCTGGTGGCGCACACCCGCGCCGCCGAGCGCACGCCCCAGGCGGCGGGCGGCTTTTTTGGCGAAGTTCATAATAGTCCCCCTTCTGCTACGCCTCGATCCACAGCGGCGTGATCGTGCTGGGCGGCGTGTCGAACAGGCCGATCTGGGTGTCGGCGCGGAACAGCTGGGCGAAGTCGCCTGGCGCAAAGGCCTTTTTCAGCCGTTCAGCATACGAGCCAACCAGGATGTTCAGGTAGTGCTCGATATCATAGTCTGTTTGCTGTCCGTCGTCGGTTGTCTGTTGTTGGTTGTGCTGCTCAAGCGCATCCGGCAGCCAGACCGCGCTTTTATCGGCGCGGCGGTAGAAGCGCACGCGCTCGCCTGGTCGCCAGTCGCGCCGCCCGGCTGCTAGCAGCGCCTCATACTGCTGCTGCTGGTGGCGCGTGCGGGTGCTCAGGTACTCCTCTGGCGATTTCGAAAGCCGCACCCGCGTGGCGACATCGTTCGCGGTCAGATCGCGCTGACGCAGGGCGTTGGCCGTTTGTTGAAAGGCCTCGGCCACACCGGGCACATCGCCGCGCAGCAAGCAGGCCAGCGCCGCCCGTAGAAACGCCTCGCCATACGGTTCGGAGCGGCTGGAACGCATAGCAGCCCCGCGCACGATCAGCTGGCCGTCATAGGTCAGCAGTGCGTAGTTCTTGATCTCGTGGCTGAGCATGCTTTGAAAGCGGCCCTCGTACTCCAGCCGGATGCCCTGCGGCAGCGTGGCAGCGACATTCGCCACCAGCGCGCGTTCTGCGGCCTCGTCCCAGGTTTCGGGCACGGCGAAGTACACGCCGTCGGTGTCGGCCTCGATCAGGGTTGCACCGCCGGCCTCGAGCCGCTGGCAGAGCTGGTCGAGCAGCTCGCGCCCATAGCGGGTGACAGCATCAGCGGCGTGTTTGTCGGCAAACAGCGCCATCTCGCCAGCGCCCATGTAGCCGTAGGCCGCGTTGATCATCAGCTTCATGGCGGCCTGGAGCGAATCGTGGTGGCTGCGCTCGATCGAACCCACGGCGGCGGCGCGGGCCGCGTCTTTGTGCTGAAGCCGCAGATCGAGCAGCGCCGTGAGCACGCCCAGCAGTGCGCCAATTCGGTCGCAGGCTGGCCCGATTCGGTATGTCCGCATGAGCGAGGGGTACAGCGAGGCGACATCGGCCTTGACCACGCGGCGGGCCACGCCCGAGGCGAACAGCCTGGTCGCGCCGCCCTCGTGGGGGCTGCCGCTATCGGCGCTG
>JACMIM010000159.1 GCA_014381165.1 Roseiflexaceae bacterium | reverse complement strand
TCTTTTTGCCGGGGCTTTCCCCCGCCAAGCCAGCTCTAAGTAATTACTAATAATCCTGAAAGCAAATGCCCCTCACGCTGGCCGGACTGACAGTTGGTCGGCAATAACATAGCTAGAATTAGGCGCTATGAATTCGGATCACGTCGAAGTTGACTGGGCCGCCTATCGCGCGGAGTTTCCGTCGGTCGAGCGTACAACCTTCCTGAACACCTGCTCACTTGGTGCGCTTTCGCGTCGTTCGCGTGCCGCCGTCAATCAATTCCTCGATCTCTGGGAACTACATGGTGCCTCGGCCTGGTATCGTACCTGGCTGGGCGAGTGTGCTGCGTTGCGCGCAAGCTTCGAGCGCCTTGTTGGCGCACCGTCTGGCTCGGTTGCGCTGGCACCAAGCGTGGGCGTGGCGCTGGGTGTGATCGCCAGCAGCTACGACTACCGCGCCCGCCCCAAAATCATCACTACAGCGCTTGACTTTCCAACAATTCCCTATCAGTGGCTGGCCCGCCCAGAGTGCGAGGTGGTGATCCTGCCGAGCGACGATGGTATCAGTGTGCCGCTCGAGCGCTATCAGGCCGCGCTGGACGAGCGGGTCGCGCTGGTTGCCACCTCACATGTGTTCTTCACCAGCGGCTACATTCAGCCAATCGCCGAAATCGCCCGCTTGGCCCATCAGGTCGGCGCACATGCGCTGATCGACGGCTACCAGGGCGCTGGCCAGGTTGCGGTCGATGTGGTGGCACACGACCTAGATTTCTACATGAGTGGCGGGCTGAAGTGGCTACTTGGCGGCCCCGGCATCGTCGAGTTCTACGCACGGCCCGCGCTGATCGACACCCTTCAGCCCACGCTGGCCGGCTGGTTCGGCCACCGCGAGCAGTTCCAGTTCGATCCCGAGCATTTTGCATTTCACGAGGATGCGCGCAAATTCGAGGTCGGTACGCCAGCACTTGCCGCCGTGTACGCCGCCCGCGCTGGGCTCGATCTGCTGCTAGAGATTGGCCAAGCCCAAGTGCAAGCACGCACCGCCGAGCTGGTGGCCGATCTGGTTGCGCGCCTGCGCGAGCGTGGAGCTGAGCTGAAGCTGCCATCCAATCTGCGCGAGCACGCTGGCATCGTGATGCTGCGCGCCGATGATCCGGCAGCGGTGGTACGGCACTTGCGCGAACATACCATATTGGTCGATCACCGGCCTGGCTATGTGCGGGTTTCACCGTATTTCTATAACACGGTCGAGGATAATGCCGCGTTTGTGGCGGCGCTCGAGTAGCAGGGGTTGAAACCCGCTGTTATGCAAAACGCGCTGAAGCGCGTTGGACGCGATTGAACGCACTTCAGCACGTTTTGGCCTAGCAGACGCCGAATTGATTCGGTGGCCGCGATTGTGGCGCAACTGTGTACGCCACACCCGCTCACGGCTGACAACTGGTATTTACGGAGGCATGTTCAATGGCAGCAGTTGCGACACTGTATCGCTCGACCATCGGCAAAAAGGTGGTGATGGCACTCTCTGGCATGATCCTGGTGGGGTTCGTCGTCTTTCACATGATCGGCAATCTCAAGATCTATTTGGGGCCAGTGGCGCTAAACACCTACGCCGCATTCCTGCGCGAGGTCGGCGAGCCGCTGCTGCCCTACGAGGTGTTGCTGTGGATGGCACGGCTGGTGCTGCTGGCTGCGGTCGGCGCGCATATCGTGGCGGCCGTTCAGCTCACGCGCAAGGATCGCGACGGGCGGCCAGTTCACTATGCGAACAAGCGCACGCTTCAGGCCAGCTTTGCATCGAAAACCATGCGCTGGGGCGGCGTGATCGTCCTGCTGTTCATCATCTTCCACTTGCTCAACTTCACCTTTGGCGCGGTGGGCTATGACGCGGCGCGGCCGTATGTCCATGGCGAGAATGGCGAGTTTCAAGCTTACAATAATGTGGTGTATGGCTTCATGAACCCGTTCGTTTCGCTCTTCTACATTCTTGCGATGGGTGCGCTGGGGTTGCACCTGTACCATGGCACCTGGAGCATGTTTCAAACACTTGGCGTCAACAGCTACCGCTGGAATGCGATGTGGCGCTGGCTGGCGATCGGCGTAGCGATCGTGACCGTGCTTGGCAACATCTCGATTCCAATCGCAGTCATGCTAGGATTCTTGCAACCAGTCGCAGGGTAAAGCGGCCAGATCATCAGCTGAGAGCTACTACACATTTGGAGCGAAACACGCATGACTGTTGACACGAAAACAACGCCGCTCGATTTGCGGCCGGCCACTGAGTACCGCGACCCGCTGCTGGATGCGAAAATCCCCGCAGGGCCAATCGAGCAGCGCTGGGAGCAGCACAAATTCGAGATGAAGCTGGTTAACCCGGCCAACCGCCGCCGCTTTACGGTGATTGTGGTCGGCTCGGGCCTGGCCGGTGCCGCCGCCGCCGCCTCGCTCGGCGAGATGGGCTATAACGTCAAGTGCTTCTGCTACCAGGATAGCCCGCGCCGCGCCCACTCGATCGCTGCGCAGGGCGGCATCAACGCGGCCAAGAACTATCGCAATGATGGCGATAGTGTCTACCGGCTGTTCTATGACACCGTCAAGGGCGGCGATTTTCGCGCCCGTGAGTCGAATGTGTACCGCTTGGCCCAAGTCAGCGTCAACATCATCGACCAGTGTGTGGCGCAGGGCGTGCCATTCGCGCGTGAATATGGCGGCTACCTCGACAATCGCTCGTTCGGCGGCGCGCAGGTTTCGCGCACGTTCTACGCGCGCGGCCAGACCGGCCAGCAACTGTTGCTTGGCGCGTACCAGTCGCTTTCGCGCCAGATCGGCCAGGGTACGGTCAAGATGTTCCCGCGCACCGAAATGCTCGACCTGGTGCTGGTCGACGGCCAGGCGCGCGGCATTGTCACCCGCGATATGGTTTCCGGCCAGGTCGAATCGCATGTCGGCGACTGTGTGGTGCTTTGCACCGGCGGCTATAGCAATGTGTTCTACCTTTCGACCAACGCCAAGGGCTGCAACACCACCGCGATCTGGCGGGCGCACCGCCGTGGCGCGCTGTTCGGCAACCCTTGCTACACACAGATTCACCCGACCTGCATTCCAGTCAGCGGCGATTATCAATCTAAGCTGACCCTGATGTCGGAATCACTGCGCAACGACGGGCGAATCTGGGTGCCCACGAACAAGGGCGACAACCGCCGCCCACAGGACATTCCCGAAAACGAGCGCGACTACTTCTTGGAGCGACGTTATCCTTCGTTCGGCAACCTGGTACCACGCGACGTGGCCTCGCGCAATGCCAAGCAGGTCTGCGACGAGGGCCGCGGGGTTGGCCCTGGCGGGCTGGGCGTGTACCTCGATTTTGGCGAGGCGATCGATCGGCTTGGCCAGCGCACGATCAGCGAGCGCTATGGCAACCTGTTCGACATGTACCACCACATTACGGCGGAAGACCCGTACCAGCAGCCAATGCGTATCTACCCGGCCGTCCACTACAC